>NZ_JWSW01000007.1:0-12932 GCF_000828125.2 Rickettsia asembonensis
GGATCCAGCGATCAAGTTAACTAGGATGACATATACAAGAACTGGATTCCCGCCTACGCGGGAATGACATAAAACGATCCACGCGAGCAATGCCTCTCGCAATGACGATACATATCAACTACGTATATTCTTTTTCTTTATTATTTTTGATTTAGCTTTTGTAGTAGATTTATTATTAGAGGCAAATTTGATTGAAGGTTTAGGGACTATAGGCTTAATATTAAAATGCTGATCTAGTAGCCCCATCATTTTTTGATCACGAGATGCGGCACTTTTGCCTCCTGTAACAACGGCAATCAATGATTTACCGTTCCGAGAAGCAGTAGTTACTAAATTATAACCTGCCGATGTATGAAAACCTGTTTTCATACCTTCTGCACCTTGATAATTTTTAGTAACCCTATTATGTCCGTTTACTATGTTTCCACGAAATACAAAGATGGTTTTAGCAAATAACGGATAATATTTAGGATAATCTCTCTTTAAGGCCATAGCAAGTTTAGCCATATCTCTTGCGGTAGTTTGCTGCAATGGGTCATGCCAACCTGAAGCATTTTTAAAATAGGTATTCTTCATACCTAGCTGTTTAGCTTTAACATTCATTAAATGAGCAAAAGCTTTTTCGGAACCTTTCATATTCTCAGCGACCGTTACAGCAGCATCATTAGCGGATTTTATAATTAATCCATTAATTGCTTCTCGAACAGTTATAGTTTCTCCTGCTTTTAAACCCAGCTTACAAGGCGGCATTTTTGAAGCTTTTGTTGATACAAGTAATTTTTTATCTAAAGGCAATTTACCGGCTTCAATTGATTCAAACATTAAGTATAGAGTCATTAGCTTAGTTAAAGAAGCGGGATAAATCCGAATTTGTGAATTATGGGCCTGCAACACCTTACCGCTTTTTGCATCAATTACTAAACTAGTTTGAACAGGAGGTTTAGGGATATTTTTTACAGCTTTCTTCGCTTCGCTTATGGGAGCAAAGAAAAATGTTGCAATAAAAATATAAGGTAATAAAAATTTACTAAACATTTTAAATAAATAAAATATTATTCAAATTAAATCAAGTAAAATACTGTGTCATGCCGTGGCTTGACCACGGCATCCAGTAAAAAATAAAAAAACTAGACTCCGTGGTCAAGCCACGGTATGACAATAAAACTTACTACACATTAACCTTCTTATTAAGATACATTAATATAAACAAAGCAGGCAAGGCTAAAATTATAGTAAAGATGAAAAAACCGTCCCAACCCATCATATTTACAAGTTTTCCGGCATAAATAGTGACAGTATTGTTACATAAACTACTAGCACTACTAAGTAAAGCATATTGTGTTGCCGAATATTTTTTATTACATAAATTACCTATATAGCCGACTAAAGCAGTAGCCCCCATAGCAGCAGCAAAATTCTCTATAGTAATAGCAATTAATAAAGCTTCAAAAGAAGGAGGTTGGTGATTAAGCCAAATAAATGCAAAATGCGTTAGACTTTGAGCAATACCGGTAATAATCAAACCTTTAAAATTCCCTACCTTATACATTACAATACCACCGGCAAAACCGCCGACTAAGGTCGCAATCAATCCATACAGTTTAGCGATTATTGCTATTTCACCTTTTGTATAACCAAGCTCTATATAAAAAGGTGAGGCAACCGCTCCAAGCATAGCATCGCCTAATTTAAAAAATATTACCGCAAGTAAAATAGTTACAGCAAATTCTCTTTTGAAAAAATCCTTGAAAGGATTAATTACTGTAGAAATCCATGAAGTAATAGAAGTAATATTAATTTTTTCTCTTACTAATTCTTTTTCTTTTACGGTTATTATAAATATCGTTGCAACAGCAAATATTATAGCTATAACAAAGAAAGTTAGTTGCCAATTATTTCCGGTTATTTCTGCAAGGTACAAAGCACCTGCCCCTGTAATAAGCATACCGATTCGATAACCGAATACGGCAGTTGCACTAGCAATAGTTTGAGTTTCCTGATCAAACTTATCTATACGCAACGCATCAACAGCAATATCGAACGTGCTGGATAAAAAGCCTAATGCTATAGTCAAAAAATATAAAGAAGTTAAAGAAACTTCAGGATTTTCCTTGCTCATAGCAATTAGTACTAAAACCATTAAAGAGCTACATAATATAAGCCAGCTTTTTCGATGTCCCCACCTATTTAAAAAAGGTATTTTAAAATTATCGACTAACGGCGACCAAAATACTTTTAATGAATATGATAATCTTGCAACCGCAAAAGTAGTAATAACAGCGATATCTATTCCGGATTCTTTTAACCATACCGAAAGAGTAGAAAAAATTATAACCAGCGGTATACCGCTAACTATTCCTAAAATAAATATTTCAAATAATCTATAGTCTTTAAAAATCTTGGTAATGAGCATTGTGGTATTCCTTGAGTTGAGGTCATTCCTGCGTGGCATTGTTGCGTGGGTATTTAAGTCGTCATTTCGAGAAAAAAATTGAAAATTTTGATGAAGCAATCTCGTACCAAAGTCTTGAGATTGCCACACTCCTTTAACCGCGACCTTGTTGCATGGATATCCGAACCGTCATTGCGAGGAGCAAAGCGACGCGGCAATCCAGAAAAATAATTAAAAAAATTCTGATATACAGAATTTTTTACTGGATTGCTTCGTCAAATTACTGCGTAATTCTTCTCGCAATGACAAAAAATCAATCCATGCAACAATGCCTTTAGTCGCCCGCAATGACGATTTAAGCAACACAATAATAGTTAACAAAAATTAAGAAATATAAACTATTTACTTTATAAATCAACCATTTTCTCTTAACTCCTTATTATACAACCTATAATATTCATCTTTATTCTTAAGTAATTGAGTGTGAGTACCCTGCTCACAAATCTCACCATTTTTCATGACGATAATGTTATCAAGGTCGGTAATACTACTTAAACGATGCGTAATGATTAAAGTGGTTTTTCCTTGGCGTAATTTCTTTAAAGATTCTAGAATTTTCTGTTCGGAAGCTTGGTCTAAGCTACTTGTTGCTTCATCCCAAATTAAAATAGGTACGTCTTTTAAGAAAGCTCTAGCAATAGATAAACGCTGACGCTGACCACCTGAAAGAGTTGTCCCCTGCACTCCTATCTGCGTGTCGTAACCGTTCGGCAGATACATAATAAACTCATGAGCATCTGCATATTTTGCTGCTTCAATTATTTCTTCTCTTGTAGCGTTTTCCTGACCGTATGCTATATTTTCGGCAACGCTTGTATCAAATAAATGAGTATCTTGAGTAACTAAGGAAATCTGACCTCTAAGTGAAGTAAGCTTAATATCTTTAATATCATGATTATTAATTAAAATTCTTCCTTCATTTGGATCATAAAAACGCACTAATAAATTACTAAGGGACGTCTTACCGCTACCTGAACGTCCAACAAACGCAATCATTTTATGAGGGTCTAGCTTTAAATCTATATATTTTATAACTATTTTACTATCAAAACTTAAAGCCAGTTTTTCAAAAGTAATTTGTGGATTATATAAATCTACTTCTTTAGCATCTTCATGATCTTTAATAAGAGGTTCGGTATCCAAAATACTAAATACCCTATTAGCTGCGGCTATTCCTTCTTGCAAATTAATATTTAACGATACCAAACTTTTAAATGGTCTATAAGCTGCAGCAAAAGCAGCTAAAAAAGCAAATAATGCACCGGGTGTTGTTTTACCCTCAAGAACTAGATTACCTCCGTACCAAACCATCCCTCCGACTGCAAGACCACTTAAACCCTCCATAATCGGTGAAACCATCGCATCTAGCTTAGATGTTTTTTTGTAGAACTCTAAAATATTATTAATAATCAACGATGCTCTATTACTTTCTATTTTTTCGCCTACAAAAGATTTAATAATCTTAATTGACTGAAATGTTTCATCAAGTCTAGAAGTATAATGCCCAAGCTCCTCTTGGGATTGTGAAAATATTTTTCTTATCTTTCTGCCCATCCTTTGCACCGGATAAACAGCCAAAGGAAACACAAGAAAAACTACACAAGATAATAGCGGTTCTAAATGAAACATAGTTATTATTAAACATACTACAGTTAGGAAATGTTTAGCACACCCAACAAGTAAATTAGAAACAGCCCCACGCATCAAAGAAATATCATTAGTAAAACGAGATATTAAACGTCCTGAAGATTGGTTTTGAATAAAAGAAATATCGGCAAGTAACAAATGCTCATACATTTTTATCTGTAAATCATTTAGTACCCTCTGCCCAACAAATTTTATTAGATAATTCTGATAATACTCTGAAATTCCTTTTATAAAAAAAGTTACAGTAAGCACTATAGGCATTATTATAAGCATTTTCTTATCATGCGTTAAAAAAATCTTATCAATAATAGGTCTAACCGCATGTACAATCACTGCCGTACAAAGTGCTGCAATAACCATGCAAAATATCGAAAAATATATTTTATTTGCGTAAGGTTTAACATGATCTTTTATCAGCCTTTTTATAACATCTGCGGCTGTATAATTATCATTTAAATTATTATTACTCATTCTCGTTAAAAATATTAAATTGATGATGTGATTGATTAGGTATCGGCATTTTCAAATGCTCAAAAGCGGCAATCGTGATTACCCTACCTCTAGGAGTTCTTTGTAGTAAACCTATCTGTATAAGATAAGGCTCTATGGTTTCTTCAAGTGCGTCACGCTGTTCGGATAATGCAGCAGCAATCGTTTCAATTCCAACGGGACCACCGTTATAATTATCCGCTATGAATTTCAAATAACGATAATCATTACTATCAAGTCCTATGCGATCAACTTCCAAACGATTTAACCCAAAATCAGAAATTTCTTTATCTACTCTTGATTTACCGTCAACTGCTGCAAAATCTCTTATACGACGAAGCAATCTTAATGCAATTCTTGGCGTTCCTCTACTTCTTTTTGCTATCTCTTCCGAACCTGAATCGGTCAAATCAATATCAAATAATTTACTTGCTCTATTTAGAACTTTCTTCAATTCTTCAGTATTATAAAAATTAAGCCGCATAGGAATACCGAACCTATCACGCAAAGGATTACTAAGCAGCCCAAGGCGTGTAGTAGCCCCGATTAAGGTAAATTTCGGCAAGGTTATTTTCACTGACCTTGCTGCAGGACCTTCACCGATAATTATATCAAGCTCAAAATCCTCCATAGCAGGATATAAAACCTCTTCAACCGCAGTATTTAAGCGGTGGATTTCATCAATAAATAATACGTCGTTCTTTTCAAGATTGGTAAGAATAGCAGCAAGATCAGCTGCCTTAAGTATAGCAGGACCGGAGGTGGATTTGAAATTACCGCCGATTTCATTAGAGATAATCTTAGCAAGCGTAGTCTTACCAAGACCGGGCGGACCGTAAAATAAAGTATGCTCAAGATGCTCATTTCGAGATTTTGCAGCCTTAATAAATACCGAAAGATTTTCTTTAATCTGCTGTTGACCGACAAATTCTTGCAAATATGACGGTCTTATCGGCAATTCTTGATCATTTTCAATTTTTTCAGGCGATAATATATTAGTCATTAATTTAAATCGAATATAATGACTAATAATAGCTAAAAAATAGTTTTATGCTATATATTTTATTCTAATTCTTCTATATCCCCCATTATTTTCAAGCGGTTATTTTTTGTTATTTTATCTAGCTGCTGCTCGAATCCCATTTCCTCTTGCGATATATTATTTGGATCAAAAACCATACAAGCACGAAT
Source organism: Rickettsia asembonensis (assembly GCF_000828125.2). Classification (NCBI taxonomy): domain Bacteria; kingdom Pseudomonadati; phylum Pseudomonadota; class Alphaproteobacteria; order Rickettsiales; family Rickettsiaceae; genus Rickettsia; species Rickettsia asembonensis. The sequence continues at coordinate 5,780 of NZ_JWSW01000007.1, forward strand.
AGTTTCATTATCTTTTACAGAGTTAGTAATTTTTCTCTTGATTCAGTATTTGTGTTAAATAAAGAAGTAGCAATGTCAGTAATACTACTACCTTTAGAAATCAAAGAAGAAATAGCATTTATACTCTCATCGTCAGAGATGCAAATTCTATCTAAATTTAAAACATTTATAGTATTTTTTTCTCTTATTGCTTTAAGCAATTTTATTAATTCATTAGGTTTTATTGGATTAGCTGCTATATCCAATTCTTTGAGATTGGTATTTTTAAGAAACTCATTAAAACTATCGCCCGCTTCTTTTTTTAAACTTATTCCTAGATTTCTAAGTCCTAAAAATTTTAAATCAGGCTTTCGATTAAGACCTTGTAATAATATTAAAAGACCTTCATCTTTTAAATCTCTAAAACTTATATCAATTTCTTCTATAGAATTATTGTTTTCTAAAGCTTGGGAAAATATTTTTATCTCGTCGTCTGTTTGAAAGTTAGAATAGAAACCAATACTAGTAATATAACATTCTGCATCTTCTAAAAAATTAGCAAGTAAAGAAATTATATTTTCTTTATCAAAATCGTATATTGTTAATTTTGTGATACTCTTATCACCTTTTAAAGCATCAAATACATCCTGCACGTTCTTTATTGTGATATCGTTCAATAACGGTTGTCTACAAGCACCTATTGATAAAGCAGCAGGATATTGTTCTAGTAAGTTTAGCGTCCTTGCAGCACCTATATTTTTTAAAAATTCTATTAACTTTGACATATATTTTACCTATTAATTTTAATAATTAAAGCTAATCTAAAATAGAATATTAATTTATCAACTAAAAATTAGAATTTCGGTTTTTTAAGGCTGTTTTGATTAACTCATCAATAGAAATTTCGGGATTTTGGGTAATGATGCCTTGAACGGCATTTTGTGCTTCAAATCTAGAAAAGCCTAGATTTACTAGAGCCTTTATTACTTCATTACTTGCAACGGTCGTAATATTCTTGATATTCAAGCTATCTTTAATAATAGCTGAACCGCTGGATATTTTCGCTACTTTACCTTTCAGCTCTAACACTATACGCTCAGCAAGTTTAGCCCCTACCCCCGATATTGCTTTAAATATATTTTTATCTTCATTATTTATAGCAATTTGAATATCTGAAGGTGTAAGGCTTGATAAGATAGATAAAGCCATTCTTGTACCTATACCGTTTACTGATTGTAACAAATTAAAAAAATTTTTCTCTTCTAGAGTCAGAAAACCGTAAAGATGAATATGCTCCTCTCTAACATGGGTTTCGATAAATAGTTTATAAAACTTCCCTTCAGCAAGTTTACCTAAAGTTTTACCTGAAGCATAAACAAGATACCCTACCCCGTTTACATCAATTATAACATAATCATCACCTTGGGAATCAATCTTACCGCTTAATTTACCGATCATATAATTTATTTCTTCTTTTTCTTACTTCTACTATATATTAAAATTAGTGCCGGTAAAGCGGTAATAATTGCTGCTAAAATGTAATGAATAACAAGCGGTCTATCCATCATATGACACTGCCCATCATTAGGAATAGTTTGAGCCAAAACCATATAAGCAACTATTATCGTTACTACTATATATAGAACGGTAAAAAACAAATATTTTATAAAATTTTTCATGTTAATTTCCTGTGAATCAACTGTGTCATTGTCAACATTATTGCATGGAACGAAAAACCTACTCGATGTCATTCCCGCGTGGGCCTGTAAAACCCACTCTGTCACCCCGTGGCTTGACCACGTGGTCCATATAAACAATAAAAAATACTAATAATTTTAGTATTTTTAACTGGATCCTGTGGTCAAGCCACGGGATGACAGAGGTGAAATTGGTCCACGCGGACAATGCCTTCCCGCCTACGCGGGAATGACATTAAAAACTACACAAACCTATAATAAGTCTGATTCTTATCACCTTTACTTATTAAAAGCTTATGCTCCAAACCATATAACAAATCTCTACTAGCCGTTGCCGTAGAAATATTTTTATGTACATTAGTATAATCTTTTCTAGAAAACCATTTATCCATTAAATTAACCTTGGCAAATTCAATTCTATATAATGGAGTACTTGCCTCATATGTTATATTATTACTATATAATCTTAATGCTGCAACTATTTTATCAAGCATAAACTCGATAAATAATGTCGATTCACCAAGCTTATCACACTTACTTAAAACACTATAATATTCACTTTGATTATTCCTTATCAAACTTTCAACGGAAATATATTCAAAAATTTCATTAGTTTGCATTAGTAATAATTGTTGCCATAATCTACCGATTCGCCCGTTACCATCAGAAAAAGGATGGATAAATTCAAACTCATAATGAAATATACAAGCCTTAATTATTCCAGAAATGTTCTTATCTTGTATTATAAACTCAAATAAATCCTGCATTAATAAAGATACGCGGCTTGCCGGAGGTGCAAAATGTACAGCATAATTTAGAAAGCTTGATACAAGCGAATTTTGCATGACTCGCCTGTACTCACGTATTTTTATACGCTGTGCAGGCTCGCATTTAAATTCATCTTGTCTGAAGCTTTCTAAATTATGCTGTATAATCTCCGTGCCTTTAAATATAGCGGCATTACCTTTACGCCACTCCCCATTATCTTCTACTAATCCTTGCATTAATATCTCATGTGCTTTTAGCAATGATTCAACTTTAAAAGGATTAAATATAGTCAGATCATTATATAATTTTATAGCATTTTTTACTTCTAAAATATCCTTTTCCGGTGCAAGTACCCTTTTTCCGTCTATTAAATCTGTTATCTGTTTTATACTTAAATTATTTCTTTCAATTGCTAAAGAAGAGTGGATAGTTTTAATTTGATTATTTTTGCGAAGTTTTATAGGCTGAGAATAAATCTTGCTACCGGCTAAAATACCAAGCTCATAAGAAATATCTTGTGATAGCTCCAAGATTTTATTAGTTATTTGAAAATGCGGCCTGTTACTCATTATATGATAGTATCATATGATACTATCATTGTCTAGGAAGAAAATTTTTTTATGTATTCCCGTAAGATATTGTTACATGTATCTAAAAATACCCTGGGTGTCATCCCAGGGCTTGACCGGTGTTGCTGCATGGCTCGTTTATGTCATTCCTAGCTAAAAGCGGGAATCCAGTAAAACCTATAAAAAACTCGTTTTTTTAGGTTTATTTTGTCAGTATTAAGACTCTTTTTTCTGGATTCCCGCCTACGCGGGAAAGCCTTGTTGCGTGGATCGGTAAAACCTACTGTGTCACCCCGTGGCTTGCTAACTAGGTCCATAAAAACAATAAAAAATACTAATATTTTAGTATTTTTACTGGATCCCGTGGTCAAGCCACGGGATGACAGAGGTGAAATTGATCCACGCAACAATGCCACGCGGGAATGACATCGAGTAGGTTTTTCGCTCTATGCAACAATGTCGAGCAAGTCGCGGAATGACATTAGAAAACTACAAGATTCCTGCAATTAACGGAATAACATAATTGACTTTTTAAGATTTTCTATCTCAATATCCTCAATCACCCCACTTTTACGGTTTTTCAGTTCAACAATATCATCTGCTGCTTTTTTAGGACCGATAATAATTTGGTAAGGTGAACCGATAAGGTCGTGCGTTGCGAATTTACTGCCGGCACGTGCTTCGGTATCATCATATAGCACTTCTATATTTTGAGCAGATAGCTCTTTATAAGCCTTTGCCGCAAGCTCTACGCATTTACTATCATGAATATTTAAATTAATTAAAGAAACTTTAAAAGGGGCAACGCTCAAAGACCATATAATACCTTTCTCATCACAATTTGCTTCTATAATAGCTGCCACTAACCTTGAAATACCTATGCCGTAAGAACTCATTTCTACGGGAGTTAGTTTACCGTGTTCGTCATTAATAAGAGCATTCATATTAACTGAATATTTAGAGCCGATATAAAAAATATGCCCGACTTCTATCCCTTTACTGCTAGTTATTTCTTGTTCGGATATAGGCAATTTATTCACATCATGCTTTTCTTCGGCTGCTGCGTACCAGCTTTTAATTTCCTCTACATCAATATTAGGATTATCTTTTAAAGTCTTAAATCTTTTATCGTAATAAATAGTGCTTTCACCGGTTTCGGCGATAATATGAAACTCATGGCTTAAATTACCGCCTATCGGACCGTTATCGGCAATAACAGGAATAGCAAAAACGCCTAAATCCCTGAAAGTATTTATATAAGCCTGATACATTTGATTATAGGTCTTAACGGCATTTTCTTCGTTTATATCAAAAGAATAAGCATCTTTCATAAGAAACTCCCGACCTCTCATAACACCGAAACGGGGTCTAATCTCATCACGAAACTTCCATTGGATATGATAAAGATTTTTCGGCAAATCCTTATATGACTTAATATTATGACGGAAAATATCCGTAATCATATCTTCGTTAGTAGGACCAAATAGTAAAGTATTATCGTGACGATCTTGAAATTTTAGCATTTCCTTACCGTAATTATCAAAACGTCCCGATTCCATCCATAAATGTGCGGGTTGAATGCAAGGCATTAGAACTTCCAAAGCTCCCGCTTTATTCATGTTTGAGCGTACTATATTCTCGATATTCTTAAGTACCTTTAAGCCGAGCGGAAGCCATGTATAAATGCCTGCCGCTTGCTGCCTAATCATTCCACTTCTAAGCATTAATTTATGTGAAGTTACTTGAGCTTCACTTGGCTCTTCTTTTAAAACAGGTAAAAAATATTTTGATAATAACATAGAATTTTTTTAGTTATTTTTAGTTTAATATGGTATTTCTATGTCATCTCCGTATCTTTTATGTCATTCCCGCGGAAGCGGGAATGACATAGAAATACACTTATCTTTTCAAGGTAAGATTTAAAAACTCATGGCGATATTTCTGCTGTTCTGCAAATATACCCGTATAATGCATAGTGTTCATTACGCTATTATCTTGCATCACTCCACGCATCGACATACAACTATGCAAGGCAGAAATCTTAACGGCAACGCCAAGAGTTTTTAAATTCTCCTGTACGCTTTCTGCTATTTGTACCGTCATTTTTTCTTGAATTTGTAGCCTTCTAGCAAAAATATTTACTATTCGTGCTAGCTTACTTATACCGATAATACAATTATCGGGAACATAAGCTATATGTACCGTACCGTTAAAAGGTAACATATGATGTTCACAAAAAGAGGTAAATTTTATGCCTTCCAGCGAGATAAAGTCCTGAAAATTACAAGTATCGTAAAATTTGGTACTTAATATTTCAGCTATATCTTTTTCATAACCGGAAAATATCTCTTCATAGCTGTTAATTACTCTCTCGGGAGTTTTAAGTAACCCTTCTCTATTTGGATCTTCACCAATGAATTTTAGTAATGTTCTTACCGCTTCTTTAGCTTCTTCTCTAGTCGGTTTACTCATGTTCTAGTTTTATACTTTTAAAAAACATTACTTTAACACAAATATATACAAACATCAAGCCGCCTACTATAGCAATCAGCCCTTCTCCGCCCATCATACCCATTAATAGCTTAGCTGACATCGGCATTACGCTATTTGGATCTTTCCGTATAACACCGTAACCGCCGGCGAATGCTAGTCCCAGTATGTGTAGAATCTGCCCGAATGTTAGTAGGTAGACGGCAAATGTCATACTATAGTGTATGTCATTCCCGCGAAAGCGGGAATCTATATCCTTGTCATCCCCTGGTTTGACCACGGTATCCAAAATATAATATACAGTTTTGTTTTCTATGGATTCCGTGGTCAAGCCACGGAATAACATCGCACTATACCCCATACAAGCAATACTAATCCCCACTATAGACCCGTGGTAATGAGCAGGGATTACCGCATTTATACCTGTGATATTCATTGCTATAAATCCGCCGAGTAGAAATAAAATAATGGAGCAAAGTAAGATTGTTTTGATGACTCTGTCATCCGCCCTCAATGTCATTCCTGCGGAAGCAGGAATCCATTCTTTTTTTTCTAGATTCCCGCTTTCGCGGGAATGACATAAAGGCACGTAGCAATAACCCAAGAACTCAAACCCCATACCTATCAAACATAAAACAGGAGCAATACCGCCTAGATACTTCATATGGTTTGTATAAAACTCTTTAAAGCTACCGTCAATAATATCATAAGATATATGACCGCAAACTATAAGAATGCCGAAAACAAAATTCAAATAAAGTAAGAATAGATAGAATTTTTGAAATTTTAATTCTCGACCTATTAGCTTCTGAAATAAGACAACCCAAATAAATATTAATATTTGAGTATATATAAATTGTAATAAATGACCTCCGCTCCAAAAAAGTAATTCATAATAAAATTCTATCTCGATAGGAATAATTTGAATGATGTTTTGCAAACCGTTATAAGAGCATCCAAAGCAAACGAAGCTTAAAATAAACATTATAATAGTCGATAATATTGTAAAATTAATTAGACTATTTAAGTTCACCCAATCGAAGAAATATAAAACACTTATCGCATATAATAAGAGCGTAACGCCAAATAAGCTTAACCCCAAAATAAAGACAATATTTTCAAGCATCGGTATATAATTATTCATCACCGGGTTATGTCCGACTATTGGGGAGATGGCGATTAGAAGAGTAGCTAGAAAAGCGAGTTTAGGGTAAAAGCGAAGCACGTCATTGCGAGCGAACGTAGAGAGCGTGGCAATCTCATGAAGCAGTACGAAATTCCTGAGATTGCCGCGTCGAGGCTTTGCCTCTCCTCGCAATGACGTTTCCCTCCCCCAAACACTAGCCGTGATAGACAACAACCAAATTAATACCGATAAATTAACATGAATAATTAAAGCAGATTTGAAAATATGCGGATTGGGGAAAAAATCGGCTAATTGAGGGGTACGTAACACCACCAAAATAATCGAATATAAACCCGCAAACCCTAAGGATAAAATACCAAGCTTAAGCCATGATATAGTTAAGCTATTATTTTGTAATTGACCGATAGAATTCATAATTATAGGAAAATATTAACAACTCTAACAAATAACTTACGATACTTAAATAAGCAATATTTTTTACAAAATCACTTTTGGAAGTGTTG
>NZ_JWSW01000008.1:0-23193 GCF_000828125.2 Rickettsia asembonensis
CTCGTTTATCATTTGCCACTTTAGACAAACTCTTATTATGGGAGTGTTGAGATATGAGTAGTAAGAGGTTATAATCTAAAATTTTTAATGTTGTATTGCGTCGGTAATAGCCTAGTTTTACTTGTTGTAACTTTAGATTTAATATATTTGTTTGTAGTTCTAGTATTTTAAATACATAGTCAAAATCTTCTTTATTTATCATAATAACCTTTTAGTAATATTACAGGTATAATATCACTATAAATACTTCATACTAAATACATCAATGGAATTCATATAGCTCACAGTATTTAAATAAGCAATATTTTTTATTTGATTTGAAAATTAACGTAAGCTATTAATTAAGTCAATAGATAGAACTTCGTATATCGACTTTTCATTTACTCGGAGCTACTTAATATATGACTAACCACCCACGCATCGGTATCGGTATTTTAATCTTTAATAATAGAAATAAAATTTTATTAGGTAAACGTATTAGTTCCCATGGTGAGTCTAGTTATGCTGCTGCCGGTGGACATTTAGAATTTGGAGAAACATTTGAAGAATGTGCTATCCGTGAAGTTTTAGAAGAAACAAATCTAATCATTGAAAACCCACAATTTATAGCGGTGACTAACGATGTCTTTGAAAAAGAGCAAAAGCATTATGTCTCTATTTTCCTTAAAGCTCATTGTTTAAATGAGCATGAATTACAGAACCTTGAGCCTCATAAGGTAGAGAACTGGCAGTGGTTTGCTCTTGATAATCTACCTTCTAGCCTCTTCCTACCCTTAAAAAGACTCATTAAGAAAAAATGTTATTTATATAAAGAAATTATTGATTAATCTAATATTTCTTATTCTTCTTTAAATATGTAATGTAGATCTTAGTGGATTGAATGGTGGGTTTGAGAAGACTTGAACTTCCGACCTCACGCTTATCAGGCGTGTGCTCTAACCAGCTGAGCTACAAACCCACAGTGTAGAAGTATGGTGAGCTCGCCGGGATTCGAACCCGGGACCCTTTGATTAAAAGTCAAATGCTCTACCGACTGAGCTACGAGCTCTTAAATATATTGTAATTAGCAATATGAAGATCAATTTCAAAAAGAGCAAGAAGTCTATAAATCGAGGAACGCAGCGTATACTTAATACATGAGTACCGCAGACTTTATAAGACGACGTAGCCAAAATTTTTGAAATTCATCGAATATTGAATATATTCAAAAATTATGTTTTACTTTATCGCCGAAAAAGGCTAATCTGTCAACAATTATTTTTTAATTTAATATATAGGAAGTTTATGCAGCATCAGGATGTGGCTATAATTATCCCCTCAAGGCTAAGTTCAACTAGGCTTAAACAAAAACCGCTGCAGCTTATCGGCTCTATAACTTTAATCGAGCGGGTATTCAAACAAGTAAATCAGGCTAACCTTGAGCATACATATGTTGCTACCGACTCGGAAGAGATAGCAAATATTATTAAAAAAGTCGGAGGAAAAGTAATATTCACGGATAGTGCTATCCCAACCGGTACTGATCGTACTTATGAAGCTTTTAAATTAATTCCAAATAATCAAAACATTAATTACATAGTTAATGTACAGGGAGATATGCCTTTCATTGAACCTAGCTCTATTTTGAAAATTATAGAATATTTAAAAAACAGCGAATACGATATTGTTACACCGGTAGTAAAGGTAGATAGGGAATCAGTAGAAGCTAGTAGTAATGTTACCGTAGCGGTTGACTCGGCGGGGAAAGCATTGTATTTTTCGCGTAGTCTTATTCCAAACGGTGCAGAAGAATTTTTATATCATGTAGGCATGTATGGTTTTCGTAAAAACGCTTTAGAAAAATTTGTATCTCTTAAGCCGACTTTTTTAGAAAAAACAGAACGTTTAGAACAATTACGTGTCCTTGAAAACGGCATGACTATAGGTACATGTTTAGTTGAGAATGTTCCTATTTCCGTAGATACGGAAGAAGATTTTAAAAAAGCAGTAAAATTTTACGAAAATATTAGTAAACTAGGTTTATAATAAATGATGGTACGTTTCATTTTTGTTACCGGCGGCGTTGTTTCATCACTTGGTAAAGGTCTAACGGCAGCATCTCTTGCTATGCTATTACAAGCGAAAGGATTTAAAGTTTGCGTACGAAAACTAGACCCTTATCTTAACGTCGACCCTGGGACTATGAATCCTCACGAACATGGAGAAGTATATGTAACTGATGACGGAGCAGAAACTGATCTAGATCTTGGACATTATGAACGTTTTACCGGAGTTTCCTCATGCAAGTTTGATAGCATCACAACAGGAGCGATATACTCAAAATTACTTAAAGATGAACGTTTAGGAAATTACACCGGCGTTACCGTTCAAATCATCCCGCATGTTACAAATATAATAAAAGATTTTATACTTTCAAACACCAAGGGCTTTGATTTTATTATTTGTGAAATAGGCGGTACAGTCGGTGATATTGAAGGTCTACCGTTTTTTGAAGCTATAAGGCAAATCGGTAACAAATTAAAAAGCGAAAATTGCTTATTTATTCATTTAACATTATTACCTTATGTTAAAACCGCCCGTGAATTGAAAACAAAACCTACCCAACACTCAGTTAAAGAATTACGTGCTATAGGTATTACACCTAATATACTAGTATGTCGTGCAGAACGTAACATTTCAAAAAGCGAAATAGATAAAATAGCTTTATTTTGTAATACAGAATCTGAGTATGTTATTCCGGCAATAGATCAAAAAAATATATATTTAGTACCGATTGCGTATCATAATTCAGGTCTTGACAATAAAGTATTAAAATTTTTTAATATTAATGTCGTACCATCCAAATTAGATAAATGGTATGATATAATTGGTAGGCTAAAAGATTCTAATTCAAAAGTAAGAATTGCTATAATAGCTAAATATCATAAATTAAAAGATGCTTATAAATCAGTAATAGAGGCACTTGATCATGCAGGTATTTATTACAAATACAAAATTGATTTAGTATGGATAAATGCTGAAAATCTAACTGAAGAGAATATTAATAAAAAATTATTAAATATAGACGGGATTTTAGTACCGGGCGGATTTGGAGAACGGGCAACTAAAGGAAAAATTACAGCAATAACATATGCTCGCACTAATAACATACCTTTTTTTGGAATATGCTTCGGTATGCAACTTGCGACAATCGAAATAGCTCAGAACTTAATCGGTATTAAAGATGCAGTAACGGAAGAATTTAAAGTAGACGGTACAAAAATTATTGAGAAAATAAATAAAAACTGTGAAGACTCAAAAATAACAATTGAAAATGTAAAAAAGACTATGAGGCTCGGCTCTTATCCTTGTAGTTTGGTTGCAAGTACCATTGCAGCTAATGCTTATAAAAGCCTTGAAATAAACGAGAGACATCGTCATAGATATAAATTTAATAATGAATTTCAAAATATTTTTGAAAAAAACGGAGTAGTATTTAGCGGTTTTTCAAAAGATGAAGGAATTGTAGAAATAATTGAACTACCTGGACTTCGTTGGTTCGTAGGAGTACAATTTCATCCGGAATTTAAATCTAAACCTTTTGAAGCTCATCCGTTATTTATTCAGTTTATTAAAGCAGCGATTGAATATAACAAATGTAATTAACAACAATATATGAGACTATTTTAAAAAATCTTGACATAGTTTTTATTATAGTCTAGGTTGCATAAAAAATAATATAGCCGGACAGTTTTTGAAAAACGTTGGGGGTCATCCCTACAAAAGTCTTGTTGCGTGGAACGGTTTTTCCGTCATTGCGAGCAGCCATAGGCTGCATGGCAATCTCATGAAATAATAACAAACTCCTGAGATTGCTTCGCCTTGATTACTACGTAATTCTTCTCGCAATGACGACTCTAGTATCCACTCCGGTAATAAAAAAAATAAGCTCATAGTAAATCAATGGATGCCGTGGATTCTAACTTCACAATTTGGAATAAAGCCAGAAACAGTAAATTTAGACATATAGTATGGCCGATTAGATCGTATGAATTAACCAAATTCATCCCGATGGCTTTACTAATGTTTTTTATTCTACTTAATCAAAACTTAGTTCGTAGTATTAAAGATAGTTTTGTTATTACCTTAATTAGCTCGGAAGTATTGAGTTTTATCAAACTTTGGGGCGAAATGCCGATGGGAATTTTATTTGTTATTCTTTATTCTAAACTCTGTAATATTATGACAACAGAGCAAGTTTTTAGGATAATTACCAGTACTTTTTTATTTTTCTTTACAATTTTTGGTTTTATTTTATTTCCGTACAGAGAGTTTTTTCATCCCGATCCCGAATTAATTAAGCACTATATCACTGTTCTTCCTCACTTAAAATGGTTTTTAATAATTTGGGGACAGTGGAGTTTAGTATTATTTTATATTATGGGAGAATTATGGCCCGTTATAGTATTTACTCTTTTATATTGGCAGCTTGCAAATAAAATTACTAAAGTCGAAGAAGCACCGAGATTTTACTCATTTTTTACTTTATTTGGACAAACTAATTTACTCATCTCAGGAACCGTAATTATTTATTTTGCTAAGAGTGAGCATTTCTTATTACCTTTATTTTCTCATCTAAACGATACAAATGAAATCCTTTTAAAATCATTTATTACGGTTATTTTAATATCCGGATTAATTTGTCTAGCTCTTCATAAACTTATTGATAAATCAGTCGTAGAAGCAGACAAAAATATTAAATTTAAAAACCAAAGAACGGATATATTAAAATTAAGCTTAGTCGAAAGTGCAAAAGTAATATTAACTTCTAGATATCTCGGTTTTATTTGTCTTCTTGTAATGTCTTATTCTATGAGTATTAGCCTAATAGAAGGATTATGGATGTCAAAAGTAAAACAACTCTATCCTGCTACAAAGGATTTTATATCCTATCACGGTGAAGTGTTTTTTTGGACGGGAGTACTCACATTAGTTAATGCGTTTTTAGGAAGTAGTTTAATTAGAATATGCGGCTGGTTTTGGGGAGCTATTATAACCCCGATTATGATGTTTGGAGCAGGCGTTATGTTCTTTTCATTCACGGTTTTTGAAAATCACCTAGGAAATATCATAAATACTCTCGGCTATAGTTCGCCTCTTGTCGTTATAGTTTTTATCGGCGGACTTTGGCATGTACTTTCTAAATCCGTAAAATATTCACTTTTTGATGCTACTAAAGAAATGGTATATATTCCGCTCGATAGTGAAATGAAGACCAAAGGTAAAGCTGCCGTTGATGTTATGGGTACTAAAATCGGTAAATCAATAGGTGCTATTATTCAATTCATATCCTTTAGTATTTTCCCAAACGCCGTACATAACGACATAGCCGGTTTATTGATGTTTAGCTTTGTAATCGTATGTCTATTATGGCTATACGACGTAAAAGTTTTATCGGAACAATATAATAAGATGATAAAACGTTGATAGTTTTATGGTTCAATGTCATTCTCTCAAGGCATTATTACGTAGATACCATCCCGTCATTACGAGGAAATTGCATAGCAATTGACGAAGTAATCCAGTAAAAATGCTATAAATTAGCATTTTTATTACTTTTTCTGAATTGCCACGTCGCCTACGGCTCCTCGCAAGGCCTTGTTGCGTGGATACCAATGTCATTCCCGCGTAGGCGGGAATCCAGCATAAAGCGAGATAAATCGAGCTTTTAATTTCAAAAATTTGCTGTATATATACCTTTTTTTCTGGATTCCCGCCTACGCGGGAAGGCGTTGTTGCGTAGACCGGTAAAACCCACTGTGTCACCCCGTGGCTTGACCACGGTATCCATAAAAACAACAAAAAATACTAATAATTTTAGTATTTTTAACTGGATCCCGTGGTCAAGCTACGGAATGACAGAGGTGAAGTTGGTCCACGCAACAACGCCACGCGGGAATGACATCGAGTAGGTTTTACCGGTCTACGCAACAATCTCTCCTCACAATGACGACTTTATGCCCATGTGGACAACACTAAGCTAGGAAGGACATAAAGGACCTTTCAAAAATTACTTGATACTATGAATTAAACCACTATATTTGAGCATCCTCTCCTATTAATCCTTGATCAAGTAAATCAAAAGCCTCATCCAAGCACTTATATAATGCATTTTCTTGAGCTATTTCCGAATAATCTTCGATTAACCCTAGATTTTGACAAGTAGTAACAAGTTTAGCTTTTAAACTATCACTCTCTTGATTTTCAATATAATCTAATATTATTTTTGAAACATCTTGGTTTGCTTCTTCATATTTATTTTTTAAGTTCTGCAATCTATCAACATATACTCTTAACGTCTCTACTTTACTTTGATATATTAAGCCCTTTATTTTTTCAATTCGTTTTATTAACCGCTCTGCCTCTTCATACGGTTCTTTACATTGTCTTACTAAATTTGCTTTTGTAAAATTAGTATTAGCATTATTATGCATTAATAGTGAAAGAATAATTTTATTTTCTACTGAGTTACGACCACAGTAATATAATACTTCACCCATCTGTTTATAGTCATTCACCGTAGCACCTAGCACCATATTCAAGTAACATTTTGGCTTTTTCAAAATTACCTGTAACCTCTAAAGCAGTATAACCATTCTCATCTTGTATATTAGGATCAATATTTTTTTGAAGTAACTCTTTAAGGTCTACTAAGTCAGTTACATGATGTAGGGTACTTTTGTTTTCTGGGCTATCTACCGTATCAAAGCTTACATCTTTATTGTTCTTGCTATTAAGGCTATTGTTAATACTAACACATAAATCGTGAAATACATCTGGAACGGATTTACATTATTTTGTATTACTTCCCTTTCCAACACAAGATTTAAAAACATTTATTAACTTAGAAATTTTAGGCATAGTTATCTTCTTTTTTTAGTTATTTTATTAAAATTCCATGTTTTATGGTATTTTCGACTCAGCATTTATTAATCTATTTTAATAAAGTCAATGTGAATGGTTAATTTTTATGAATTAACCAATTAACAATATAATTTAAAAATTCTTTTTTCTTGAATCTATTTGTAATATAGTAATAGGCATATTTAATATTTGTAGAGGGAGTAATGAAAAAAAATCCAAAAATCTCATTAATAGGTAGCGGTAACATAGGTGGTACGCTTGCTCACTTAATTAGCCTTAGAGAACTAGGTGATATCGTGTTATTTGATGTAGCTGAAGGAGTACCGCAAGGAAAAGCATTGGATCTCATGCAAGCCGGTACAATAGCCGGGTCTGATATCAAAATAAAAGGCACAAACGACTATAAAGATATTGAAGGATCTGATGCAATAATTATTACTGCCGGTTTACCAAGAAAACCAGGAATGAGTAGAGACGATTTAATTAGTATTAACACCGGTATTATGAAAAATGTTGCAGAGAATGTTAAAAAATACGCTCCTGATGCCTTTGTAATAGTAATTACCAACCCGCTTGACGTTATGGTATATGTCATGCTTAAAGAAAGCGGACTACCTCATAATAAAGTAATAGGGATGGCAGGCGTACTTGACTCATCAAGATTTAATCTTTTTCTTGCTGAAGAATTTAAAGTATCGGTTAGCAATGTTAATAGCATAGTTCTCGGCGGTCATGGTGATGCAATGGTACCTCTTGCAAGATATTCTACAATATCGGGCGTACCGATACCCGACCTAATAAAAATTGGCTTATCAAGTAATGAGAATATTGAAAAAATAATCGATCGTACTAGAAACGGCGGCGGTGAGATTGTTGCATTACTTAAAACAGGTTCTGCTTATTATGCCCCTGCATCCTCAGCAATAGAAATGCTTGAAGCGTATTTAAAAGATAAACGTCAAATTCTAACTTGTGCCGCTTATCTACAAGGTGAATATGGGGTTAATGATTTATATGTCGGAGTACCTATTATTATAGGTAAAGAAGGCGTCATAAAAGTAGTAGAACTACAGCTAACTAAAGAAGAAAAAACATTATTCGACAAATCAGTTGAGGGAGTTAAAAAACTCATTGACACGATAAAATAAATGATAAAATTATATTGAAGCACAAATGCAACAAGATTTAAAATATTGAATTAATACTAATTATTAGTATTGTTAATTTAACATAAATGGTATTACATTTTGGTTTATTTTTATTAATAGAGGGAAATTATGAAACATAAGAATGAATTAGACCAGCTAATAAGAAATCTTTATTTAATAAAAAATACTAATTTAAATAATATTTTAGAAACAGATAAACTAGCTATAACACGTACAACTAATTTTATAGAAGCTCTAATAAACAAAATAGACCCTAGAAAGCCGGGACCGTATGTTTCTCAGCAACAAGCTAACTTCAAAGTAGCAAATAATAAAAATATACAGGGTGCTAGTAAAGAAATTTATTTAAAAAATCTACCTATTAGTATTGGTAAAGTTGAAGGCTTTAAGGAAGACGAAAAAGATAAAAAAACGAAAGCTCAACTTGATGTCCTAGTATCCCCTTCAGATTTTTCAGAATTATTAAAACTAAGTAATTCATTACCGATCACTAATGAGCAACGAGTAGAAATAAAGGGCAATATTAATCTATTGCAATTGATGGAAGAAGTTGTTCAGAAAGTAGGGAAAAAGAGCTTAAATATACAGCAAGATAAAAAAGTACTTGCCTCACAAGAAAATGAACAAGCTATAACACACGGTCAACAAAAAGTAGAGCTTAGCCTTAAAGAAGAAATAATAAAGTTAAGGGAAGTAGTTCAAGAAACAATCAAAAATCCAACTAATAATGAAGAATTTAATAAGACATCAAAAGAAATTTTAGATTTGATTAATAATATCAACTCTCATCAATCATCTAGATTACAGGCAGCTAGAAATAAAATCCTGAGTAGCGGAGGAAGCCCTAATATTAAAAATACAAAAATAGAGGAATTTTTTCTTGAACAACATGAATGGGATAAATTTCAAGAATTAAGAGAGAGATTACAAAAAATAAAAGAACCTAGAGAAAAATTAGATGAAATGAAAAATTTTTATGATGTGATTAATTCATTAGATAAAAATATCATTCTACGAGTAATGCAAGAGAAACAAAAAGTTCAACAAGCTTCCAATCAAAAAGCACAAGAGATTATAAGAAGCAAATTTTTATACCTTGATAATGCCGGAGATTTTTCAGACGGTTTACAAAATTTATTTGAAGAGTTAAAAAATAAAGAAGAGAAGGGGCAAAAAGAACTTATAGAAGCTTCTAAAAATATACTCAGCAAAAGTATATCAGTAAATAAAAATTACTTCCGTAATACTAATAATTCAAGCGAATTAGATTTACAATATAAGATGTTATTAATAGATCATGCAGATAATATCTCGCAAAATATAAAGGATGCTCTAGTCTTATATGCCGGAAGTAATAACAATAACCAGATTGATATATTATCTGAAGAATTAGCAAATAAATTTAAAAATATATCAAATTTAATAAGGTAAAATGAATCAGTACTACAGAAAGAAACAAGTAAATATTCTCCTTCTTTAGAAACTATACCTGAAGATTCTATACCTAAGTTATCACCGGCAATAGTACATTCCTCAACAGAACTTTTTGCAAAACTAGAAAACTCATTCAATGAACTAGAACAATTCACTGATAAAATATTAATAGATGCCGGCAAATCTTATGTACAACAGGCAAATATTAATCCTAAATCCAATAATGTTTCTAGATCTTCTTCCATTGATTCAGGAATCGGTTCAAGTCAAGAAGAATTATCTACCATATTTGGAAAAAGCAGCTCTACTAATTTAATTGAAGCTCTTGATTTAGCACAAGCGAAAATTTTATCAAATTCAAATACAACAAAAGATAAGTTAACGGCAACAAAAGAACTACAAAAATCTATCCGACAAAAAGAAGTAAGCAATGAAAGACTTACTCAAGAAGAAATAGATAATATTTATAAAACACTAGGTATATTTGAAGAAATTAAGGAATATGAAAAGAGCGAAAATTCACGTGATCCTCGTGAGGATCGTAGAAGCGATAATATCGCTTTAGAGTGGGATAATACCGGAATGCTAACTACTGATACTGATTTAGAGTGGGATGACACCGGAATGCTGCCTCCTTCCCAAAATAGTGCCGTTTTAGATAAATTAAAAGAAGCAGTAGATGATTATATATCTGAGCTACAAAATGAAAAACTATCTAAAGATACATCACCAAAGCAGGTTAATATCGATAATGTATTACCTAAAATACGTAACTTATTTAATGATGAATTAGCTAAAGATACATCTCCAATGCAGGAAGCAATACCGACTCCTCCTGCTCTTTCCTGGAATACTCATCCTATATTCGGTGATACAATAAAGTTCTTAAAGAGATTTAAAGAAGAGATAGATAAATTTCCACAAGATTACACTAAAGCCTCTACCATACCTCTATATTTAAGTAATGTTAATAGAAATTTAGGAAGAAGCGAATTTTTAGCAAGTATGGTATCGACTTCTCAAAAAGATGAGAGAATTAACGATATATTAGATAAGCTCCAAAAAATTTCTACTAATTGTGGTAAGATAAGTAATAGTGATGATAAGTTTAATAAAGAGATTAAAGAATCTTTTGTAGAAATTAATACCACATTAAAAAATATAATAGAATATAAAGGACCCGAAATAGAATATTTAAATTCCAATATAGAAAAAGTTCAAAAGAATTTATCTCGTTTAGAATCTTTTACTTATGAATTATCTAAAAATACATCTCCGAAACATACTAAGCAATCAACCCAAGAACAACCTAAAATATCTACAGGAGCAGTTACCGGTATAAAAGATAGAATAGCAAAATTTGAAGCAGACTCTGACAGCAAAATCGAAAAATACTGGACAGAAGAAAAGAAACAGACTGTAGAAAAACAACATGAAAATACTCAATCTGACTATATAACTCCTAAGAAAAATTTTGAGTTTGAAAATCGAGGTAAAGAAATTAAAGAGAATAACACCAAAAATTTAATAAACAAATTTGAAAAAGGCTTTGATAGTAAAATAACAAGATACTGGACATCACCGGAGGAATGGGATAAATGGGAGGAAGAAAAGCAGAAAGATACAGGGAAAGAGAATGAACTAATAAGACCTCGTACAAAATTTTTAATAGAACATTCTAAGCATGCTCAATCTAAAGATAATGCACCTAAAAGGCAAACTAAGAATTATATAGAAGCTAGTGAAGATACACATATAAAAGAAGGCAATACAAAAAACTTAAAAGACAAATTTGAAAACTTAGCAAAAGAAGTGAAGCAAATTGGAACACAGGCACAGCAAAGCTCCAAATCTTCAAGTAGCCCTAGCATAAAACCTATAGGTCGCAGTAAAGACGGAAGAGTTATCTAAGACAATTGATGTTATTCTTGTTTTTGAGTCTGTTGTATGACTCATTTATGTCATTCCCGCAAAAACAATAAAAAATACTAATAATTTTAGTATTTTTAACTGGATCCCGTGGTCAAGCCACGGGATGACAGAGGTGAAATTGAGCCATGCAACAAAGCCTTTAGTCACTTGCAATGACGATTTAGTATCCATGTAAGGATAACATCCTACGTAAAACCAACACTGTACTCATTAATATTATAAGCAAAAATATAAAAAAGCTTAAAGTTAGAGATAGTGACTTAAAATTTT
Source organism: Rickettsia asembonensis (assembly GCF_000828125.2). NCBI lineage: Bacteria > Pseudomonadati > Pseudomonadota > Alphaproteobacteria > Rickettsiales > Rickettsiaceae > Rickettsia > Rickettsia asembonensis. Next base: position 11,709 of record NZ_JWSW01000008.1, read on the forward strand.
GCCACAACAACATACTAAAGAAAGGAGTAGTTGAGGATAGAATAATACCTCCAAAAGAATGAGATAGACTATAAAGCCTCATTTTAACATTAGTCTTAAACAAAGATTGAACAATAATTTGTAGCGGTACTGCATAAAATGCTGCAAGTCCTATTAATATAACGGGATAGAGAATATTAAATATTTGTTTGTATAACATTATTTGCATTCCTAAAGCAGCAATAATGCTAACAAATAAAGCCCATGTAATCTGTCTTAAAGGGTTTATTTTATCGGCAAGCAGCCCTGCAAAAACGGCTGATATTCCATAAGTAGTAGTAAGAGCTATATTCATAAATCTTATTTCAGGATGATTTACAAAAGCTATCTTTGTTAAAAAAACTCCTAAAAAAATTACTAAAAAATGATACACTCCTCCAATAGCACCGTTTATTAGTAATGCTATTATAAAGGATAGTTTATTATCTTTTATAATTTGCCGAGCGTCATTTAGAAAGCTTAATACAAGCGAATTTTGCGGCATTCGTCTGTGCTCACGTACTTTTGTACGCTGCGCAGACTCTTCCTTAAATTCATCTTGTCTAAACCTTTCTAAATTTAGCTCTATAGTACTTTTATAATATAAAAATTCACTACTTTCTTTAAAAAAACTTCTCATCAAAATAGCAAATAAACCGAATATTGCACCGATAAAGAAATTAAACCGCCATAGATACAGGATACCGGAATTGCTAGCATAATAATAAGCTATAGCCGCAAGTAATGCACCTATTTGGCTACAGCATGAAACTATTCCTATATTTAAATTTTTCCGATTATCTCCTGTTTTTTCAGCTACATAAACCTTTATTCCGTCAACTTCTCCAGCAAGGCTTGCTAAAAAAACCATTCGACATAATGTTAGTATTACCGTAGCAAAAATACCTATCATATCAAAGGAAGGAGTAATAGCAATTAATCCGGTAGAAATGCTACTCATAAACATTGATATCTTAATAGATTTAGTACGCCCGTATTTATCTCCGATAAATCCAAAAATTAAAGACCCTAAAGGTCGTACTATAACGGCTGCACTAAGAATGGCAAAAAAACCGAGTAGTTGTTTATCCTGCTCTATATTAGGTAAGAAATTTTGTGCAAGAATACTAGCCGATAAACCGAATAGAGCATAATCATAATAACGAATAATTGTTGTAAAAAATGCAACTAAAAAAGCTGAATTAGACATATAATATTTTCTTTTGGTGACAATATCATATGATACAAACTTTTTAAGCTGTGTGAAAGAAAATTAATTTAATATATTTTTCTATTGTAGTTTTAATTATAATATTTTATATCTGGTGTATACTCGATGAACTTCGTATACCAACTCTTCATTTACTCGAAGTATATATATAATTTTAACTTAGACCTATCCCCGAAACCTAAAATATTAATACTTGATAAAGAATTAACATTGATTCCTCTAAAAAATAAAATTAAAGAATTTCAAGCACTAGTAAAATCTAGAAATAAAGATAATATATCATTAGTTGATTCTTTAATTGAATCAAGAAGAAAGGAATTTAATAATGAATATTGCCTAAACATGGTTGCTTTGTAAGACACCTTAACCATTCTTAAGTTATTCTTGTAAAGGTGCTGTTTCAATTTCACTCCTGTCACCCCGTGACTTGACCGGCGTTGTTGTATGGCTTAACTTCACTGTTGTCATCCCGCGACTTGATCGTGGGATCCAGCTTAAAATACTAAATTATTAATATTTTTATTGTTTTTATGGACCCCGTGGTCAAGCCACGGGGTGACATAGTGGGGTTTACCGAGCCATGCAACAACACCGTCTTGACCACGGTATGACACCAAACTTATTTTTTGATTCATGCAGCAAGTTACATTCCTCTTCCTGAGTTTTGTTTTTCTATTTTTTTTCTTTGTGCTTCCATAGCTTTTGCCAGTCCTTCTTTATTCTTATCTCTTTCCTGAGGTATTTGTTTACCAATATCTTTCGCCTCTTCTTTTACAATATTTGGAATTGACGGAGGAGGTGGTGGTGGAACAGAAAGACCACTACCAGGCATTGGAGGCGACACCGGTATAGTACCGCTAGGCATAGTTGAAGTATTTTTTGAAGGTTGATTAGTAGCTTCTGTTTGCTGTTGCTTTATCTTCTCTTCTTTCATACGTTTTATAGCTGCTAATGCTCCTTGTTGCTGTAAATCTGCAGCTGTCGGTTCTCCTTTCGTAGGCGATGAGGGGTTATTTTTATTATTAAATTGTTTTTCTCTATCTGAAACACTATTAATAGTACTACGTTCTTTTTCTATAGCTTTAAATTGATTATTAATAGATTCCAATTCTGCAACAATTTTCCATCTTTCTTCTCTAGTAATATTAGAATTAGCTTTTTTTTCTTCAAGCCCCTTTTTCTTATCTTCTAATTCTTTCTGTTTTTGCTTTAATTCTTCTAAAATTTTTGCATGATTATCTGTTTTGATTTTAGGTTCTTTATTTTGACTTATTGGAGTATCAATATTTTGCTTTCTTTGTGCAGTCTTCCATGCTAACTCTTCTATAAAAGAATTAAATTTTGGCTTTTCTACTGGTTGAGATGAACTATTTATTAGTATTTCTACCGGCTTTATTCCTATCTCTGCTTGTGTGAGATCTTCAAAACTCTCTTTAGAAGCCAAAGGTTTTTCAGGTATTTGTTGATTTGTTTGCTGTACAATTTCTGTAATTTCTTTAATATTTTTATGTAGTTCTGCAATAGAACTAGCTCTTTCTAATTCTTTTTTAGGATTTCTAATATTCTCATACCGACTCTTTAAATCTTCCTTTAAATAATCATAAGTTGCTTTAATAGATGTTACTTTAGTTTCAAAGCTTGCGGTAATTTGTGCTGCTAACTTTAATGATTGTTCTGAAGGCTGCTTTCCTTCTTCACTTAAAGGCTAAATTATGATTTTAGACTTTTCTCCTGAAAACCATCTTGAAAATACACTTGGTTTATAGACTTGAATTTCTGCTTTATCGCCTTTCTCATCTTTAACTATTACACTCCCTTCATAACGGGTAAACTTATTAAGCAATGTTTTAGGATTTTTAAATTCTGCCGTTAAATTATTATTTTGTAATTTAGCAAAGACGTCTTGAATATTTCTTTTTTCTTCTAAGAATTTACTTAATTTTTTAAAATTTTGATCATTTTGCGAACTTATATTATTTATCTCATAACCAGGACTACTATCTACAAAATTTAGTACGAAAGGTTTGGCTTTTATTCCGTCATATATCTTTTTCAAAAAATTATCATTAAAATTTTGACTTTCATTAGTACCTTTTAAATTATTCTTTAATTGCTCAAAAGTCATTTTTTTCGGTTCGGCAATACTAGGATTATGCAAGTCGGTATTAAGCATAATTGTTTGGTAAACTAGTATATATGCGGCATCCTTACTTTTTATTTCACCGTTTAAATTTTGTTCATAATAGTTTGTCCCAAAACTTTCGACTAACCTATCTATTTTTTGAGCTTCGCCCGGTAATTTAAATGATTGTAAAAACCCACGTAAACTTTCTAAATAATCTTTTTCTTTAAAATCAAATTGCTTAGTAAAACTCTCTAATACTTTTTTATTATCGCCTCCATCTGTTCCAAGATAATCTCCTACAAACTCTAAATTTAGATTACTTTTTTCCTCATAAAAAAATTTAGCAGTTTCTTCTACAAAATCTTTATTATTATCAGCACACCATTTTTTAATTCTTACAATTCCGCTTTTTGGCTTATCATTAAAAAGTTTAACTACTTCGTTTTTTACTAATGAGTCCATTTTATCCCTCACAAGTTAATTAAATATCTAGTAATTAAAGACCTTTTATAGATTCAACACAAGTAAAAGTCGCAATTTTTAATATTTTACTATCTGTTACTGTGGCTTGTAAGATTTTATTCAGAAATTGATATTAACAAACAATATAATTTTAGAGGCTAATTGATAAGATTTTTGCAAGAATAGTTATTCATATTTCAAAAAAATCTTATAATTTGCAGCAAAAAAAATTAAATTATCGGTTAAAATTTATTTATAGATAGCCTCTTAAACCTCTTTTATAGCCTCAACGCAAGCAAAAGTTGCTATTTTTAGTATTTCATTAGCTGTTGCTGTAGCTTGAAGTATTTGAACGGGTTTTTCAAAACCGTTTGTTATAGGACCTATGAAGCTATTGGATGAAAATTCTTGTAATAATTCAGTAGAAATAGCCGCTGAATTTAAACCAGGCATAATTAATACATTTGCAGATCCTGATAATCTACAAAATTTATATAATTTACGTAAATCACCGTCTAAAGCTACCTTAACCGACATCTCTCCATCATATTCAAAATCTACTTTCATGCCGCTCAGCTCTTCTTTGTCTTTACTAAAATTATCTAGTATATTTACTGCTTCACGAATACGAACTGTTTTTTCCTTAGAAGCATTACCGAAGCTAGAAAAAGAAAGAAGCGCAACACGAGGAGTGATTCCCATATTTTTAGCAATTTCTGCCGTTTGTGTTGCTATTTGAGCAAGCTCTAAGCTGTTTGGATATTCAGTAATACAATTATCAGAAATAATAATATTATTGTCTTTAGCAATCATAATTGAATAGCCAAGGATTCTACGATTAGATTTTGGCGAAATTACTTTCATGATATCTTCTAAACTATCGATATAGCTTTTAGTAACACCGGTTAAAAGAGCATCACCGTCACCGCAAGCTACCATACAAGCAGCAAAAATATTCTTATCTGTTTTAACAAGTTTAGCACAATCACGATATAAATAGCCTTTTCTCTGAAGTCTTTTATATAAATAATCAATATATTTCTCTAAACTATCAGTTAAAGCTGCATTCATTATTTGAATTCCGTCTAAGCTAATATCTTGACCTATCTTTTTTAACGTAGCCTCAATTCTTTCAATACGACCAATTATAATCGGATGACCGTATTTCTCGTCTCGCATCATAAGAGCAGCAGAAATTACTTCTTCTTCTTCACCTTCAGCAAAAACAATCCGCTTAAGCGGTGCATTATGAATTTTTTCAGCTAAGAAATTCATATAGTTAGCAGTAGGGTTTAATCTGCTACCTAATTCTTTCTTATATTTACCTATACTAAAATCTTTAACCCTAGCAACGCCGCTTTCTATTGCAGCAACGGCAACCGCCGCTGCTACTACGGTAATTAAACGAGAATCAAACGGTACGGGAATGATGTATTCCTTACCGAAAACCATCTTACGCCCTGAGTAAGCTTTATATACCTCTTCCGGTACAGGTCTACGGGCTAAATCTGCAATAGCTTTTGCTGCTGCTATTTTTATTTCTGTATTAATGGTCCTCGCTCTTACGTCTAATGCTCCTCTAAAAATATAAGGAAATCCCATAACATTATTAATCTGATTATTATAATCAGATCGCCCTGTTGCTATAATTGCATCATCCCGCACAAGCTTTATATCTTCAGGAGTAATTTCCGGATTAGGGTTAGCCATAGCAAAAATAATCGGATTATTTGCCATCCCTTTCACCATCTCTTTAGTTACTGCCCCTTTTACCGATAACCCTATAAATACATCTGCATTATTTAAGCTTTCCGCTAAAGTTCTAAACTTGGTATCGCTTGCATATAGCTCTTTCCATTTATTCATACCTTCTAGGCGTCCTTTGTACACAACACCTTTTGTATCACATAAAATAATCTTTGATTTATCGACTCCAAGAGCAATTAATAAATCAATGCAAGCAATAGCGGCAGCCCCTGCCCCATTTACTACTATTTTTAGATTTTCAAGCTTGCGGTTAGTAAGATATACTGCATTTATTAGCCCTGCGGCGGTAATAATCGCCGTTCCATGCTGATCGTCATGAAAGACCGGTATATCCATTAAAGATTTTAATTTTTCTTCTATAATAAAACATTCAGGAGCTTTAATATCTTCAAGATTAATACCCCCAAAACTATAACTGAGATATTTCACGGCATTAATAAATTCTTCAGGGTCTTCCGTATTCACTTCCAAGTCAATTGCATCAATATCAGCAAATTTTTTGAACAGTACAGCTTTTCCTTCCATTACCGGTTTTGAAGCAGCCGCTCCTAAATTACCAAGCCCAAGTACGGCAGTACCGTTAGAAATTACGGCAACTAAATTACCGCGAGCGGTATATTTATATACATCCTCTAAATTTTTAGCAATTTCAAGACAAGGAGCAGCTACACCCGGTGAATACGCAAGCGACAAATCTTGCTGAGTAACTAAAGACTTTGTTACAGAAATAGCGATTTTACCCGGTTTATCTTTTTCATGATATTCAAGGGCTTCAGCATAATTTATTTTATTCATTTCATCCATTTTAGAAATTCCTGTTTTATTTATTTGTTTTGTGTCATACCGCGACTTGATCGCGGTATCCAGTCTTTTTAAACTTTTTTTCTGGATCCCGTGGTCAAGCCACGGGGTGACACTGTCCCTACCCCATCACATACATAATAATTGATATAGTAACCACTGAGAAAAAAGTAGTAAATGTTATAATCGACGCCATAGAATCAGGATCACCGTCAAGCTGACGAGATAGAACATAAGCCGTACTTGCACATGGAAGACAGCTATATAATATTCCTACCGATCTATCTATCCCCTCAATTGACATTAACCATAATACTATTACGCTAACTAGAGGAAATGCAACTAATTTAATAAAGCTTGTAAACATTACATTGTGTAAAAGCTCTCGCCTAATAGTAAAATTAAGCCCTGCTCCAACATTTAACATACCAATAGCTAAAGCAGCATTAGAAAGACTGTCTAGTGTTTTCTTAAGCCCTAAATGTAATTCAAGATTTGAGTAATTAAAAACGAACCCTACTAAACTTGCGATAATTAAAGGGTTACGCACAATTAATTTTATCATTAAAACAAAACTAGTTCTAATAGTATTAGTAACGGATTTATTAGGGATATAATAAGCAAAAATCATTACCGATAAAATATTGGTAAAAATAATCATATAAGAAGAAATAACGGCGACAATAGAAAGCCCACTAGGACCAAACAGCGGGCTACTTACTCCAAAAAAAATGTAGCTATTATAACGAATTGATCCTTGAAAAATGGAAGTAAATTGGATTTTATCTATGTTGTATTTTTTTTGGTAAATTATAAGACCAATTGATACAAGGATAGTGGAAATAATAAGAGCCACTACTAACTTAATTATCGATGCAACGCTTAAGTCAGCAGTAGATACATAATTAAACAGCATGGCAGGAAATAGTACAAAATACGATAATTTCTCAATACCACGCCAAAATTCTTCTGAAGTTAACCATTTACTTTTGATAATACTACCAAGAAGCGTAATTAAAAAAATAGGTAACGTACTACAAAAAATTTCATTCATTTGTTTTCGATGTCATACCGTGGCTTAACCACGGGATCCAGTTAAAAATACTAAAACGATACATAGTTTGGGTTGTTTTATGGATACCGTGGTCAAGCCACGGTATGACATAGTAACTTTCCTTCAACCAGCTTCTTCATTTCCTGTATCCCGTAAAGCTTTATAAAAGTTCCGAGTCTTGGACCTTCGCTTTGCCCAAGCAATATTTGATATAGATCCTTGAAATAATCACGCAGATTTTCATATCCTGCTTTCATTCCTATATCATATATTGCTTTCTGAATCGCTTCAGCTTCGGTTTGATCAGATATGCTAGATAACATATCTAATATATCTTGTAAAATAACCTTATGCTTTTCAGAAGGAGCTAAATATGATTTATGTGCTTTAATAAAGTCATTATAATATCTTATAGCAAATTCTGCTAAGTGGTCAAGATAAGGACTAGTCTTTGGAGTTGCTTTTGGCTCATATTTGCTAATAAATCCCCAAAGTACCGATTTATCGGAAGGATTACACACAGAAGTAAGATTTAAAAGCAACGCATAGGTAATACCAAAAGTCTCAATTTTCGGTACATTCCCGTGATGTATGTGATAAACTGGATTTGCAAAACGCTTTGCCCTATCTTCTTCTAAATGATATTTCTGATTAAAAGTAATATATTCATCAACATTTTTAGGTATTACATCAAAAAACAAACGCTTAGCTCTAGTCGGATTTTGATACATAAATAACGCCATGCTTTCAACAGGAGCATATTTAAGCCAATCATCGACGCTAATACTATTACCTTTTGATTTTGATATTTTCTCACCGTTTTCATCTAAAAATAGCTCATAACATAGCTGCACCGGCGGCTTGCCTCCTAGGATTCGGCAAATTTCCGAATAAAGTCGAATATTTGCTAGATGGTCTTTGCCGTACATTTCATAATCGACTTTAAGAGCAGCCCAGCGCATACCAAAATCCGGTTTCCACTGTAATTTACAATGCCCTCCCGTTACCGGTACTTCTACATAATTACCGTCCTCGTCTTTATATGTAACAGTACCTGCTTTAGCATCCCATTTCTCTATAGGTACTTGCAGTACCTTACCTGTTTTCGGGCATATAGGCATGAAAGGCGAATAGGTAGCCTTTCGCTCTTCTCTAAAAGTCGGTAGCATCAGCTCCATTATCTCGTCATATTTCTCTAGCACTCTTATCAGCATTTCATCAAACATAGCGGCTTTATAACAGTTAGTACTGCTATAAAATTCATACTCAAAGCCGAATTTATCAAGAAATGAGCGAAGCTTTGCATTCATATAATGCCCATAACTTTCACATTCACCGAACGGATCAGGGATAGAAGTAAGAGGCATATCCATATATTGTGCTACCATTTCAGGATTTGGTATATTGCTCGGTACTTTACGAAGTCCGTCCATATCATCGGAAAAGCAAATTAGCTTAGTCTTTATATCGGATAATTGCTCAAACGCTTTCTGCACCATCACCATACGAGCATTCTCACCAAAAGTACCTATATGAGGCAAACCTGAAGGACCATAACCCGTTTCAAATAATACATAATTTTTTTCAGGAGCTTTACCGTTTAAGCTGTCTAATATTTTCTTAGCCTCAACAAAAGGCCAAGCGTTTGACTTAATAGCATCTTCCCAAATTTCTGACATTTATTTTTCTTGCACTTTAATTAATAATCAGTAACAATATACTAAATTTATTTATTTGTAAAATATCACTTGAATTTTTTAATGTTATCCCATGGCTTGACCACGGGATCCAGTCTTTTTAGTTTTTTTGGATACCGCGGTCAAGCCGGCCTTGTTGCATGGTTCGACCTCGCCTTTGTCATCCCGTGATTTATTCACGGGATCCAGTTAAAAATACTAATAATTTTAGTATTTTTAGTTGTTTTACTGGATACCGTGGACAAGCCACGGTATGACACCGAGCGGGTTTTTGAGCCATGCAACAAAGCCGGTCAAGCCGAGGTATGACATTAGATTCATATACTTAACCATAACCTTAAAAAACCATGCCATTTACTACTATTATAAATTACATCAGAAAAGATAGCTATAAAGTTCTACATTTAGGACTAATTGCAATTTCTATAATAGCACTTGCTACTGCTTATATTGCTGAATATATATTCCATTATACACCCTGCCCTTTATGCGTTTACGAAAGGTTTCCCTATTTAACGCTAATCAAAATTTGCTTAACTGCTTTAATCATCAGACAATTAAGCAAATATACTTTAATATTTATTCTCCTAACTATCCTTAGCTCTTGCATATTATCAATATATCATAGCTTCGTAGAAAGAGGGATAGTACAACCAAGTGCTCTTTGCTCATCGATGATCCGTATCCCGAAAGGCTTGTCTATACAACATATCAAGCAAATGTTCTACTCGCAGCCAATCACTTCCTGCACGAAACCCGCAATCAAAATCTTCGGTATTTCTATGACGGAGTATAATCTACTCTTAAATATCGGTCTTCTAATCTGTTTACTCCTCGTTTGGTTTTATCCAAAATCTAGATAAATAGTTAAAAAATTAATTATTACTTGCAAAAATTAAAAATATTGTATATAATCTCACTTCAATATTTTTATATTATTTCTAATCTCTCAATTTTTTAAAATTTAGTTAGAGATTATATGAAAATAATAATTTCAACTAATTTAAAAAAGAGAAAAATATATGATGAGCTATTATAATAAAAATAATTTATTCCCAAAACTCGCTTACGGCAATCTTAGCGAAGTTCAAGCTTTATTAAAAAGTGGAGTTAATATTGATGAACATAAAAATGAGCGTGGAGAAACAGCATTATACAATACATTATTTACAGGATATATGGATAGAGCTGCATTGTTACTTAAACATAATGCTAGCCCTAATATTCAGGATAATTCCGGACAAACGATTTTACATCTTTTAGTGGCGGATAATTCAATAGATAAAATGAAATTTTTATTTGAAAATACTACTAATATTGATTTAGAAATAAAGAGCTTCTCTGGACATTTTCCTTTATATACCTCAATGCTTAACAAAAATATTGACGCTATGGATCTTTTACTTAAAAAAGGCGCAGATATTAATAGTAAAGATTCTTTTGGGGGTTTTGCTTTACATGGTGCAATATATAATAACCAGCTAAAAGCTGCCGAACTTTTACTTAAACATGGTGCAGATGTTAATGCTAAAGATAATTACGGGAATACTATTTTACACCATACAATAGGTATTAACAATATAGAAGCTGCCAAACTTTTAATTAAATACGGGGCTGATGTTAATGTTAAAAATAATAATAATTTCTCTAGATAGTGCAATATTAGGTCAGCAAAAAGAATTAGCTGAACTTTTTCTTAAATCCAGTGCTACAATAAAAATAGATAATACGATGGATTTCCAGATTTTGAACAAGAAATTACTAGATATGAATATAGATCAAGAGCTTATATTCATATCATTATTAATTTCTAATATTAATGATCAAACAAAATTTCAATTATTATCTGATTTTAATTTTAAAGCTGATATTCATCATAAGATAACAGATAATGGGAGTGTTGAGATATGAGTAGTAAGAGGTTATAATGTAATAAAAAAAATAAGAAAGTAAAGAAATGTCAGAGCATCAAATAACAATGGTCAGTTTAGATGAATTAGTTAGCACAGATCATCAATATCGTAGATTTAAAAGTTTATTTAATTTTAAAGCAGTTGAAAGAGAGTTATTAGTGCTAGAAACTGAAGCTAATTATAAAGGCTATGGAACATTACGGTTATTTAAATGTTTGCTTTTACAGTTTATGGAAGACTTATCTGATCGAGAATTAGAGTGTTATTTAGCTGATAGTAATGCTGGCAAATGGTTTTGTGATTTTGCTCTTACAAAGACGACACCAGATTATAGTGTGTTTAGTAAAATACGTAAGAAGATAGGTACTAATTTACTATCAAAAATATTTACAAACTTTGGAAGTGTTGAGAGATAAG
>NZ_JWSW01000009.1:0-33123 GCF_000828125.2 Rickettsia asembonensis
TCAACACTCACATTATAGAAAAAGCACCGGAGTCTGCACCTACTGAACCTCAAGAGGATACTACTTTTTCCAAGAGAGAAAAAGTAAAAGAGTGGATTGGAAAGGGCATAAAAAAAAGTAGATCAGCTAGTGAGTTACTGGGAAGTGCTTATAAATTAACTACTAGTACCACAGAAGTAGTAAGCACTGATGAAACGACCGGTAAACAAAAAGTTATTATTACAACTCCTAAACCGACAATGCAATGTATATCTTCTAAAATGACTCCACTTATTTATGAGAAAAATACTTATGGAGAAGTGCGTCAAGATATTATAAACATTGTAAATGTTCCATTAAAATATAAGTTTAATAATAAGATTATTGAAGTTACGGCATATAGAAATCTTACTTTTACCGATCCTATAAAGCCTGGAAGTTCATTCGTGTTAAAATACGCCTTAAGTAATCATGTCGATGAAAGAAATATAACTATAGATAAGGCTTGTCTTGAAATTCATTATGATGCAAACGGTAAATTACAAAAATTAGCTTTGCCCAATCCTCCTGTACTTTGCCCTATTCCTCATTATCCTGTATTAATCGGCTATAGTGGCAACCTATATATTGTACCGGTAAATAGCTGACATTATGAGTATTTAACTCAAAAAATTTGTGAAAATGGAGGAGTAGTGGAAATAGGGCACACTGACCATGCATATCATGTAGAAGCTATATATGGTTATTTTTTACTGGATCCCGCTAAAGTACACGGAATGACAGAGAGAGGGACGACGGAATCGTTCCACGCAACAAAGCCAATGCCACGCGGGAATGACATTGAAGCTATGAAACAAGACCGTTAACCTTGTGTGATGGCTGCTACTTCATAGGCGAAATTTTTTCTTCGTGTTCTATACCTTCACCAAGTTCGTATCTAATAAATTTGGCGATTTTAATTTCTGCACCGAGTTCTTTTTCAGCATTTTTAATTACTTCCGCAACAGTAAGTTTAGGCTCAAATAAGAAATTTTGCTGAAGCAATACAACTTCAGAGAAGAATTTACGTATTCTACCTTCTACCATTTTTTCTATAATATTATCAGGCTTTCCTTCTTCTTTAGATTTCTCAAAAAATACTTTTCTCTCACGCTCTACGAGTGCTTGATCCAAGCTTGAATCATCTATACTTTGCGGGTTATTTCCTGCTACATGAACAGCAATTTGTTTAGCTAAAGCTTCTAGTTTTGCTTTATCTTTTGCGTTAGACGCAAGACCTACTAATACGGAAATTTTTCCTAGATTCGGTACAACTTCATTATGTACGTAGGAACCGATTGCTCCTTCGGATATCTCTAATATATCCATACGACGTAATGTTAAATTTTCACCGATTGTAGCTATATTTTCTATAATCTCTTCTTCAACTGATTTACCGCTTTGCATTTTAGATGTTTTTAACGTGTCTATAGTTTTTGCAATTACTGCAAGGTTTGCAATATCCTTAACTAGATCTTGAAATTGTTCATTTCTAGCAATAAAATCTGTTTCGGAATTTACTTCAACCACCACTCCGGTAAGCCCATCAACTTTTACAGCCGTTAAACCTTCAGAAGCAATACGTCCGGCTTTTTTTGCTGCCGCAGCTAAGCCTTTCTTACGCAGAAAATCTATAGCTTCTTCAAAATTACCGCTGGTTTCTATTAATGCTTTTTTGCAGTCCATCATACCTGCACCGGTTTTTTCTCTTAATTCTTTAACCGCTGCAGCACTTATATTTATTTCACTCATACCTTACTTTCTCCTTAATTATTATATTTGGCTTGGGATATCGCTTGAAGAAGGACCTCGGTGTCACCCCGTGGCTTGACCACGGGGTCCATAAAAACAACAAAGAATACTAATAATTTTAGTATTTTTAACTGGATACCGTGGTCAAGCCACGGGGTGACACCGAACATATTTTTAGGTCCACGCAACAATGCCACGCGGGGATGACATCGAGTAGGTTCTTCAATCCACACAACAACATTTATGCATTATCAGAATTTTTATTTTCATCGGCATCATTTAATGCTTGCTCAAATTCTGTATTTGTCTCTTCATCAATATTTTTCGTTTTAGAGAATTTTTTAGCTTGTTTTAATTTAGAAACATTTTTAGAAGTTAACGCCTTATCTGTATGCTCCTGCATAGCACCCATGTCAACTCCTGAAGCTTTCATTGATTCTTCAAGTCCTTGTAATGCCGCATCTGCAAATAAACTACAATAAAGTCTTATTGACCTTATAGAATCGTCATTACCCGGAATCGGATAATCTACATTATCAGGATTAGAATTAGTATCGACTACTGCAACTATAGGAACATTAAGCTTTACCGCTTCATTAATTGCGATATGCTCTTTATTAGTGTCAATAACTACTAGAAGATCAGGTTTAGAATTAAGATTTCTAATACCGGCAAGAGATAGAAATAACTTCTCTTTCTTACGGCTCATATCGAGTATCTCTTTCTTAGTATAACCCATAAGTGCTTCTTCGCTTTCTAAGGTTTTTTCTAACTTATTTAGTTTTTCTATTGAACCCGCAATAGTTTTCCAGTTAGTTAGCATACCGCCAAGCCATCTATGATTTACGTAATATTGTCCGCATTTTTCGGCATATTCCGCTATAATATCACTGGCCTGTATTTTAGTACTTACAAATAATATTTTACCGTCTTTTTTTACGGTTTCATATATTGTATTCAAAGCAACACTCATTAAAGCAGCACTTTGTCTTAAATCTATTATATGAACATCATCACGTTCACCATATATATAAGATGCCATTTTAGGATTCCAACGTGAGGTCTTATGACCGAAATGCACGCCTGCATCTAATAATTCTTTAATGTTAACAGATGGTATTTTTGACATTTTTAAATTCTCCTAATTGTTAGTTTATACCTCCGTAAGATATTGTGATATTTGTCATCCCGTGGCCCCGCCACGGGATTCAAAAACAACTTATTATCATATATTTACTGAATGCCATGTTCAAGGAACTAGCATGACAGTTCTATACATGAACTAACATATATCTTACGTGTGAATTTGCTTAAATCATAAGCCTACAAACTATATACGTATATTGTATAATTTACAAGCTTTTATTCTTTTCGCCAAATAGTAGTACCATCAGGTTTATCTTCTAGAATTATTTTTTTCTCTAATAACTGGTTACGAATTTGATCGGCTAATAACCAATTTTTTTGTTTTTTTGCTTCCAAACGCTTATTTACAAGCTCATTTATATATAGTTCATTCACACCGCTATTAAACCACTCATGGGGAGTCTTATTCATTAAACCAATAAAATTAGCACAAGTAATAATAGCAGAGGCGTTAAGCTGCCTTTCTTCTTCAGTTTTAGAAATAAAGACACCTTTAGCATAGTCATTAATTATTTTAACGGCAAGCGGTGTATTCATGTCATCAAGTAAGCTTTGCATGAAATTGTGAGGTAAATCTATTTTTTGTACATTAATATTTTCTATGGCTCTATACCAATAATCTAAAGTCTTTTTAGCATCTTCTATAGCTTTATCATTATAATCAAGTGGACGTCTATATTGAGTACTTAATAAAAATAACCTTACTACTTCTCCTTGAATTTGTTTATCCATTAAATCCCTTACGGTAATAAAATTACCGAGAGATTTACTCATTTTCTCACCGTTCACCGTTAGAAAGCCATTATGTACCCAATATTTAGCATAGGTAGAATCCGGAAAAGCACATCTACTTTGTGCAATTTCATTAGTATGATGCGGGAAGATTAAATCTGCTCCGCCACCGTGAATATCAAAATTCTCACCTAAATATTTGTAGCTCATGGCTGAACATTCAATATGCCATCCAGGGCGACCGAGTCCCCAAGGACTTTCAAAATTCATATTTGCGGATTCATTTGGCTTTGCCGGTTTCCATAATACAAAATCCTGTGGATGCTTTTTGGTTTTGCTGTTTTCTATACGCACTCCCTCAAACATTTCTTCTAAATTTCGGTTAGATAATTCCGTATAATTTGGAGCTGATAAAACATCAAAATAAACATGATTATCCGCAATATATGCATGATCTTTTGCTATTAAGCGTTCTATTATTTCGATCATTACATCAATATGCTCTGTAGCTTTCGGCTCAATACTCGGTAGTAGGCAACCTAAATATGCCATATTTGTATGAAACTCTTGTGTAACTTTATCAGTCAACTCATTAATAGTAATGCTAAGTAGCTCAGCCCTATCGATAATTTTATCGTCAACATCCGTAATATTACGTACGTATTTTACAGATTGCTCACCAAATATTTTTATAACTATACGGTAGAGTAAATCATATACCACTACTGACCTGCTATTACCTATATGAGGATTATCGTAAACAGTCGGTCCGCATACATATATTTTTACGTTAGTCTGATCTTGAGGGTTAAAAACCTCTTTAGTACGGCTAAGAGTGTTATATAAGTGAAATTGAATTTGCATATTTTATTTACCAAAAATTGAGATGCCATTAGTTAGTATGTGATGTATTAAGCACATTTTGGTTAAAAAATCTATTAGTTAACAAAAATTAGTAATTAATAGTTTACATAAGTTAATAAACATTATATAAGTCGCCTCGTTTATGTTTAAAAAAAATAATAACTGATCGAGGTTTAAATGAGCTTACAAAATTCCCACTCAAAAAAATATGTTTTAACTTTTTTCATGTCAACATGTTTGTTGACTAGTAGCTTTTTAAGTACAAGTGCTAGAGCGGCAAGCTTTAAAGATTTAGTTAGTAAAACACCGGCTTTAAGCGGTCTTAACGAAGTGCAGCAAAAAAGGGCATGGGAAAGCTACAGTTTACAAGAAAAACAAGATAATTGGAAGAAAGCAAATTTAGTACCTAGTACTACTCAAGCAACAATTGACGTGGGAAACGGTTATAACGAAAGAGACTTGCCTGCTTTATTTACAGGTACTAGGCATAGTGCAAGAGGAAAAAAAGCAGAGCTTGACTTATATATTGCAGGAACGAAACAAGGCTTTAAAGAAAAAGTTGACGGATATATTTCACAAGGAAAAATTCCTACGCCTGAAGAAGCAGCACAAAACCTTGAAATAGCTTATGATGCTAAAAAAACAGATAATAAACTAGAAAAAAATCAAAATGTACGCCGTGTAGAAAAGGATAAAAAAGCATTACTAGACCTGTATATTCACTCAATAACAACTTCAGTTAAAGAAAAAGAATACATAACTACCGGCAGAGTTCCTGAATTAGATGAGCTAGAGAAAACTCTTAAGATAAGTAAAGAAGAAGCAAAACACCGTAGAACCGTAATAAGAAATCAAGTTATGGAGAAGAAAAAAGTAGAGCTTATAACTATTGGTAAGATTCCTACCCAAGAAGAACTGAATAAACTTTTTGGTAAAGATAGAGAGTCAAATGATGCACAATATATTAATGATATAAGAACGCATGCTATGCACAATGCAAGACAACAATATATAGATAATAATAATCCACTCCCCTCAAATGATGAAATACGTAAAAAGTTTAATATTAAGAAATTAGAGGCTGATCATTTTCTTAAACAAATAGAAAGTGAAAGAACAAAAGGCAATAATAATCAAGATAATACTAGGTCATATACTAAACATCCTAGAACAACTACAAATACTGGAGGAAAATCATCGGGGTCGGGGGTTCCTTTTGACACAGGTAGAGAGGAAAGACAACCATATTCTTTTGATTCTAAGAGTACTTTAGAAAGCCTGCTTAAAGGTAACAGAGATAATTATACGCAATCCCAGCAGAACATATATAAAATAATACAACAAGAAGAAAATACTGAAGAATTTAAAAATCTTATTAAAACAAATCCTATAGCAGCACTAAATCTTGAAGTAGATGGTAGTTATAAAAAAGAAGCAGTGGATGCTATCTTAAGTGATTTTAATGATGATATTATTCAAAAAATATTATTTAGTGATGATAAGGGAAGATTAGATTTTAACACAAATATTGACGTTAAAAATAGACCTACTCTAAAACAATTATTAGATAATAGCTCTGAAGAGCAACGTAACAAAATTATTGACGGCATCAGTACATATGCAAAAGAAAATATAATTCCTTTAGTATTTAAAGGAGAAATCCGGCATGATAAATTATCAGATTTGCTGAAACTGGCAGTAATGACAGACAAATCGATAATACAAGAACTTTTAACTTTGCAATTAGAGTTAAAAAATGACTTACACTCCCATAATGTTCAAGGAACTAATATATCTCCCGAAGTAATAAAAGCAATTAATGATGTACTAAGAGAATATAATGTTATAGAGAAAGATTTGAGTAGTTCAGAAATAGTTAAATTAGCTAATTCTTTCAACAACAAGGGATTCGAGGATAGTATTAATATAATGTCATCTTCTAAGGAGGCATTAACTACGCAAATATATAATCTGTTTGGGTTAAGTAGTCAAAATAAAACACACGGTAATGCACCGCCTCCACCCCCCCCTTTTGGTAATGCTTATTTAAATAAGCTTACAAATACTCCTGAATTATATACATTATATGATCAGTTTATTCAGAACAGTAAAGTAAAAAATGAAAACACAGCTAAAACAAATCAGGATAAAACTAAGAGTAATACTCAAGAAAGAAATGAGCCGACAACCGAATATGCTAAATTATATAAACAATATAGAGCTGAGACAGGAGGTAAAAAAGCTGATGATTTACAAGATCAAAAGATAAAAAAACAAGCTGACATTATAAATGTTATACGTCAAATATTAACAGAATCATATGCCAACCAAGGAGCGGACGAGAAAACTCTTGTAAATTTATTTAGTATTGCAACTCCTGAAGTCGAAGAAAAAGCTAAAGAAATTTTTAAGGAGCTTGTTCAAGATCCATATATACAAGATATAATTGTAAATCGTAATAAAACAACAATAACAAGAAGATTAATATTAGAGAAGATTTTCGATGAAGATACTGATGATGCAGTAGAACGCATCATATTATCATCATGCAAAATATCTGAAGATCTAAAGAAACCTATTAAACATGAATTAGATAAATTAAAACTGATTAGAGAATTAGAGAGCAAACAAGACCCATTTGAACAATTAAAATTTGCTTATGAGAAAGCAGAAATTCTTGGTCAAAAATTTGACACTAGACTTGAAGAATTAATTAAAAACCCTGCTATATTAACTATTGCACAACAAATTACTTTTTTAACAAAAGAAGATACAAAATTAAAAAAAGTAATTACAACTGATCAAGCACAAGCTAAACTTGATTACTTAAGAATAGCTATTTTAAATGCAATAAAACTTGAAGAATTAACTGCAGCAAATTTACCTCAAAATGATTTTATGGCTATAGTAAAAGCAAAAGATCCTGCATTATTACAAGAGTTTTTAAAAGCCGCTGTTGTCAAACAAGAAAGTAGTAATAATTTAGATCAATTAAGATTAGCTTTGCCTTCGTTTTCAGGTATGAGTGATCAACAAGTAAGAGCTCTTGCTAATAAATTAAATATGTCTGTAATATTAAAAGCTCTTAAAGACTACTCTCAAGAAAAAGCTAAAAATCATACCCATACCGGAAATGTGCCACCACCACCACCTGGCTTAGCTTATTTAAAAGATTTAGGATTTACTCAAGATTGGATAGATAGAATTACTAAAGTAAATGAAGATATTAAAACACCTATTTTCAAAACAATAACTCCAAAGGTTTATAATTTTAGCTCCGATATAGCTCTAAGATATAATGAACTTGCTTTATCAGGACAAAAATCAGCAGGACATAAAGCAAAATACTCTGATACCGATTTGTTTAAAAAAGCTACAATAGAATCAATAGTACTTAAGCATTCAAAACATGTATCTAAGGTCAATCAAAACAAAGAATATTTTGAAAAAATTCAAGAAGCAGTTGACACTATGCACTCTAACTTTATAGGTCCTAGAACTGAAATAGGGCAAGAAATACATAATATTTATACTTCTAAACTTTTAGCACTAGCAAAAGATAAAGACTTTATTAAATATGTTGAAGATAATATTAAACCTAGCAAAAAACGTAAAGATGAATTAACGGAGGCATTTAATACTGCTAACTCTGATTTTATAGGCCCTAGAACTGAAATAGGACAAGAAGTACATAATATTTATAAATCTAAGCTTTCAGAGCTAACAAAAGATACAGACTTTATTAAATATGCTGAAGATAATATTAAGTATCAAGAAGAGTTACGCAAAGAATTTGCTCCTGAAGCTGCACCTAGACAGCAGCAGGTGACAGAAAATATACAAGAAGCACTAACAGAGGCATTTAATACTGCTAACTCTAATTTTATAGGTCCTAGAACCGAAATAGGGCAAGAAGTACATAATATTTATAGAGAGAAACTTTTAGAATCGGTAAAAGATAAAGAATTATTACTTTTTGTTGAACAATTACTAATAGAATCTACTGAACTAGAACAAAAATACGGTAGTAATGTTCAATCAGAAGATAATAACCAGGAAAAGAAAGTAGGACGTTTAGATCCAAAACAATTCCAATCATTATTCCAGCAAGAAAACGAAGCGACAAATGACGAATCCTCAACAAAGGATGATACACGACCTGAAGATAGCAATAAAAAGTCAGAGAAATCTGATTCAACAACTGCTTTATCACCGAGGTTATTGAGTTCTAGCGATAGCAAAAATGATAAATCATCAGATGACAAAAAATCACTTCTAGCCTTAAGATCTAGTGACGAAGACGATAAAGGATATGAAACTGATGAAGAATTAGAAGAAAGTAATAATACAACTGAAGAAGAATCAAAAAAAGATATAGCTTTAGAAAGCGAAGACGAAGCTATCGATGTGTCATTCAAAACTGAAGCAATTGCAGAACAAGATGAAGCGACACAGAGACAACAGGTATCTGCCGAAACTAATAACAAAGTAGCAGTATTAGAGGTGGTGGATAGAACGATTTCAGTTACTAATAAACATATTTATAGTAATATTTTTAATAACAGACTTGATATTGCTTCTATAGTTGCCGCTGGTGATGAAGAC
Source organism: Rickettsia asembonensis (assembly GCF_000828125.2). Taxonomy (NCBI): domain Bacteria; kingdom Pseudomonadati; phylum Pseudomonadota; class Alphaproteobacteria; order Rickettsiales; family Rickettsiaceae; genus Rickettsia; species Rickettsia asembonensis. The sequence goes on from NZ_JWSW01000009.1 coordinate 9,118, forward strand.
CCAACTATCGCAAGAGGGGTATGGATTAGCGGCTTATACGGCATCAATAAACAAGGAACTTGGAAGAATATTCCAAAATATCAAGGTCGTACCACCGGTGTAACTATCGGAGCTGATGCTGAATTCATTAATAGTCATGATGTTATAGGAATAGCTTATAGCCGTTTAGAATCCCAAATTAAATATAATAAAAAACTAGAAAAAACAGCTGTTAACGGTCATCTTTTAAGCATTTACGGTCTAAAAGAACTAATTAAAGATTTCTCGTTACAAGCTATAACATCTTACGGTCATAATTATATTAAGAATAAATCTAAAAGTATTAATAATATAATTGGAAAATATCAAAACAATAATTTAAGTTTTCAAACCTTATTAAATTATAAATATCGTACAAAATACGATTTACATTTTATTCCTAATATCGGTTTTAAATATGATTATTCAAGAGCTAGCAACTATAAAGAATATAATGTAGATATAGAAAACTTAATGATTCAAAAGAAATCAAATCAATCCTTTGAAAGTAGTATTGGCGGTAAAATAGTGTTTAAGCCTATAGCGACCGTAAATAATATAGTATTAACACCAAGTTTGTACGGTAATATTGAGCGTCACTTCAATAATAAAAATACAAAAGTTAATGCAAAAGCAACTTTTAAAGGGCAAACATTACAAGAAACAATTATTATACCAAAACAACCTAAGCTTGGATATAATATCGGTAGTAATATACTTATGAGCAGAAAAAATATAAATGTTCTGCTTGAGTATAATTATTATACTCATAGAAAATATCAAAGCCATCAGGGGCTTATTAAACTAAAAGTCAATTTGTAAAATAAATAAGGATAAGTTTCTTCTAAGAGCTTATCCTTTCTTAATAAACAAACTTATTAACCAAACTGCCAAATAGGATATCGGCGTACTAAATACGGTAAAAAATAGTTTAAATGAATAGCTATTAAGTACAAGCTGACCTAATTGATCAAAAGGAAAAATATTAAATAAGCTCATAATCCCAATTACAATAAAAGTATCAATAAATAAAGAAATTGCTGTACTAAAATTATTTCTTATCCATAAATATTTACCTTTAGTAATTTTACGTATCCATAAATAGATATTAATATCAACAAGTTGAGCTATATAACAGGCAAAAGTTGATGCTAAAAAAGATATATGGTATGAACCAAAGACTTTATGAAAAGTTATGTTATCAACATTAGACCAATTAGTAGCTTCCAATTTATCCATGAGACTTATTATTAAAACTACTATTATATTAAAAATAATAGCAAGTTTTACACAAAAATTGGCCCTTTCTTTACCGTAAAACTCAGCTATTAAATCCGTTAATAAAAAAGTTAACGGGTAAAAAATTGCTCCTATAGATAATTCAAGAATATAAAAATTAAAAATATTAAGGTAAACAAATTTTTGATATATTAAGTTTCCTACTATAATAAGGACTGTAAAAAACGTACATAAAATGATATAAATTTTTTCTTTTATATTAAATTCTATAGACATTTCTAAAATTATTTTGTGAATTATTGTCATACGGCTTTGTTGCATGACCCGATTTTTTCGTTATTGCGAGAAGAAATTGTAAATTTCAACGAAGCAAGGAAGAAAAAAATTCTGTAAATCAGAATTTTTTTAATTATTTTTTTGGATTGCCACGTCGCTTTACTCCTCGCAAGATGTTGTTACGTGGATCAATTTCACCTCTGTCATCCCGTAGCTTGACCACGGGATCCAGTTAAAAATACTAAAATTATTAGTATTTTTTATTGTTTTTATGGCCCCCGTGGTCAAGCGAACTAGGTGACACAGTAGGTTTTACCGGTCTACGCAACAATGCCTCCTCGCAATGACTGTTCGGGGATCCATGCAACAATGCCAACAAAGATAGACAATGACAAGTATGAGAGATATTACTAAGATAAAGCTGTAACTATTTAGCTATAGGTAAACTATTTTCTGCTTGATTTTCTTCAATTTCATTAATTTTAGAAACTAAATCTGATTTCTTTTTTGAAGAAAGGTTAGCAAGTACTATTGCGTTTATTAAAAATAATGTTGTAAGTATTATAGTGCTTTTAGTAAGAAAATTACCGACTATTTTAGCACTGACTACTCCCATATTATTACCGCCGCTTATACTACTAATTCCATCCGATCCGCTACGCTGCATCAGAATAACTATAATTAGCAATATTGCAATAGTAATATGTACAAAAAGAAGAATGTCTATCATATAATAAAATAATCATTACCGTATTTTAAATGTAAATCATACATTAGTTTTATATTATTTGCAACTTAGCTTTATAAAATAAACGTAATACTATAATAGTATCTGACAGAAACTAGACTAAAATCAGCATATGAATTTTTCAAGAAAGGTTAAAAATTCACAAAGCTTAGGATGTATAGTGGGGCGGGCTAGTGTACGATTTGCTAACCATTTCTACTAAACGACAGTATATAAGAGATACTTTTTTTATGCAACAAAATTTACAAGCAGCATGAAAATTTAAAGGGTGGGGAAATTGCCCCTGTCCTTAATTAATCGTTCCTACATCATACCCTACGCTTATTAATCCGGCTAAAATAAGCTCCTCATCATTATTATTAATTGCTTCGTAGATTAAATCAGAGCTTAGATTATTATTTACGGCAGCTTGTAGCAATTTCGGATGATTCAAAAGCGTTTTGCCATATACTGTTTCATTAAATATATTTGTTATAATTTTATTATTTGTTGAATCATTTTATTGTTCTTGCTCTTTTATTTGTACCTTTTCTAGGTTTTCTTTATATAAAAAATTGTCATTGTCCTTTTTTATTGCTGCTTTATATTTTTCTATAGCTTCACTATATTTTTCTTGATTATCTAAAGCTAGACCATCTTTATATAACTTTTCTGCCTCTTTAATTGCTTTAACTTTATTTATACCCAGACAGTTTTCAATTTCCACCATTACTTGTTCTTCTATATCGTTGTCCCCAAGGTCAAGGTAAGTAATAGAACTATTAGACTCAATTAATTTAGCGATATACTTTGCCCTAATATTACCTATATTGTTGTTGTTAAGTTTAAGCTCAACAACAGAATTACTGGATTTTAGAGCTTCAAAAATAAGCTCTGCTTCTGCAGCACCTATATTATTGTTTCCAAGGTCAAGGTGAGTAATAGAGTGCTTATTAAGCTTTAGAGCTCTGGCAATAAGTTCTACTCCTCCAGCCCTTACGTTAATCCATCCGTACTTACCGTTGAGGCGAAGGTCAGTAATAGAACATTCATCAGTCTCTAGAAGTTTTGCAATAAACTCAGCCCCTTCAACACCTATGCTTTTATAATTAAGATTAAGCTTAGTAGCACCATTTTTTAAACTATCGGCTTGTTCCTTTAATTCTTTTTTTTCTAGAAATTCTATTAATTCCTTCATATTTTTTACTCCTTATTAAATTTTATAATTTTTAATCTTTTGTTAAGAATGAGCTTATAGATAGAATCATAGTAAGGAGTTTTAAGAATGCAATAGAAATTTAATTAAAAGTACAAATAAATGGAAATTAATTTAAGGAATATAGCAAGTTAGATTTTTTATAATATTTAAAATTCGGGATTTAAAAGAGATTTAATACAAAAATTAGACAATTTGGAACATAAAAGGAACATATGAATTTTAAGAAATTTTTTAAAAGCCTTGAAACCCTTATAGAGATTGGTGCTACTAGGGGGAATTGAACCCCCGACCTCTTCATTACCAATGAAGTGCTCTACCCCTGAGCTATAGTAGCAAGACTATATGAAAGAAAATTAAATTATTTTAAATATTTTAAACCGAAAACTAATAAGATTTTTGTGGTAATAACTGTGCCTATTTCAAAAAAATTTGATAATTTGTAACTAAAAAGAGTAAAAATAGATTAATTTAATTTTCTTTCATATAGTCTAGAATTTTATTTCAAACTCTTTTTGCCACATATTTGCTATTAAATCAAGAAGAATTTTAGAAATTCGTTTACTATATTACTAAAAAGCTCTTATTCTAGCTTTTCATTCGTTCCACTTATATGTACCTCATCAGAAGATGCTACTGTAGCTTCATTAGCATACATCCCAAATTTTTTATGTAAATAATCACTTAAAATCTTTAGTGTTTTTTCTTTGGTTTGGCATGCTAATATCATTTTATTATCTTGTACTAACTTTTGTAATTGGGCTATCTCTTTTGCAGAAGCAGGTCTCATTTCTAAAGAGCCGCTTTCTTCTTGCCGTAATCGGTCGGTCGTTACAGTCGTAGTAACTCTATGACACGTACCGAATAAGTCTATATCTATCCTTGAAATTGCTTCGTTACTAGTTATTTTTTCAACAGTTTTGGAGTGATTTATGCTATCCTGTGAGATACAAGCAAAAACTAATCCTTTTTTAGTTATTTTGTGTTCGTAAGCATTGCCATAGTAAGAACTCTTAGGTGTCAAGACTACAATTTTATCATTAAATTCAACTAGATTTGTAATTTTTTTCATATTTTATCTAAACTTCTATTTTTGTAAAAATATAAGGCGATCAATGCAAAAATACAGCTTAATATGATGTAATAAACTGCCGAGGTTACATGCCCTGTTTTTTGTACTAAATATTCAAAGACAAGAGGCGTAGTACCTCCGAAAATACTTGTAGCAGTGTTATATGAAATAGACAAAGCGGTGTTACGTATATTTGTAGGATAAAACTCTGCTTGTAATGCCGGTTCAGGACCGATATAGCTAGCGGCAAGTATAGCTAGTATAAATTGTGAGATAATTACGCTTGTAAAATCACCGTTCTCAAAATTATTAAGTAAAAACGGCGTTGTTATAGTAATTATTATCAGGTTAATTACAAAAATTTTTCTGCGACCTATAATATCGGATAAATAACCGCTTAATAAAGTTACAGCTATCATAATCACGTAACATACGCTAGCTAGGCTATTTACTTCATTTTCAGTAAAATTACGGCTGATTTTTAAAAACGATACCAAGTAAATTGTAGTTAAATAGAATATTATCGAACCGGGAGCATTGATAAAAATCGAGATTAATATATCAAACCAATGATTGGTAATGACTTTTTTTAACGGTGATTGTAAAATCTTTTTCTGTTCTCTTAGATTTTTAAAATTCGGTGTTTCGTGTGTATTTTTTTTAATATAAAATGCTGCAAAAAGAATAAAAAATCCAAGTAAAAAAGGTATTCTCCAGCCAAAACTATCAAATTGTGAAGCTGTTAGGATATTCTTAACGATATAAGAAACAAAAGAACCAAGCAATAAACCGGAGCATATACTAGACGTTGAAATACTACCGGTAAAGCCTCGGTGTTTATGGCTAGTATGTTCAATAACAAAAGAAATAGAACCGGTTAAAACTCCTCCCATTGATAATCCTTGCAGAATTCGTACACAAATCATTAATATAGTCGCAGTTATACCTATAGTATGGTAAGTTGGTAATATTCCTATTAATACGGTTGGGGCAGACATGCAAAATAATGCACTAGTTAAGGCTACTTTGCGTCCAAATCTATCACCAATAACACCAAAAAATATGCCGCCCAACGGTCTTGCCAAATAACCTATAGCAAATACTAAAAAAGCTTGCAGTAAAGAAGTATTAGCATCATCATTCGGAAAAATTTTTGCTCCTATTATGGGTGCAAAATAACCGAATAATACATAATCATACCATTCAAAAGTGTTAGCGATACCGCTTGAAAATACTAGCTTACTGCGATTCATGTTTTCTACTCATAGCTTTTTTTTCGGAGTATATTATAAATAAGGTAGCAGGAATTATTATTACTGCTCCATGAAGTGTACTTTTATCGGGAAACTCACTAAATATGAAATATGCCGCTATTGCCGAAATCACCAGCTCTAAATATCTATAAGGAGCGGTAGCGGTTGCATCTACCATGGAAAAAGCTTTAAGTAGGAATAATAATATTAAACTACCGCTACTACCTAGTACAAATAATAAAGCTAATTCAAAACCGCTAGGGGTTAGCCAATATTGCGATGCAACAGGCAATGATACTACAGTAGTTACTATTGCCGAATAAAATAGCATACTGATCATCGATTCTTTTATTACGAATTTTTTATTAATAATGTCAAGCATAGCAAATGAAATAGCCGCTAATACAAAATACAAAATTTCGGGGTTAAAATCCTCGGCATGAGGTTTAAGTGTAACAACAAGCCCTATAAATCCTACTACGGTAACTACCCATCTTTGCCAAATAATATTTTCGTTAAGAAAAAATATGGCAAGTATTAAAGTAAATAAAGGGATAGAAAAACTTACAACAGTTGCAGTAGTAACGAGAGCTATGGTAAGACCGTAAGTCCAGGAAGTCATACCGAAAAATAATAATAATCCTCTTAATATATGTACAAAAGGATGACTTGTTTTTAAGGTATTTTTACCGTAATAAAAAACAAAAGGTAGTAAAACTATGCTACTGAAAAAGAAGCGGAAAAAAGCTACTTCAAAGCTATGTAAACGAGTCCCAAGATATTTAGACATTACATCATTGGCACTACTACTTACTAAACTAAGTAAAAACCAACCTATACCGGTTAAATATGTTTTTAATGCATTATTCATTAATATGCTCCAATAATTTCTATAATTTTACTTAAATGTCTTGACTTTTAGCATAAAAGAATTCTATCTTTTATGAAAATGGTATAAATATATAAACAAAAATTTTATATAATAATACGGTAATCAATTTTAAGCAAGTAAAGGTTATAATTAATATGTTAAGAATAGTGAAAAAATTAGGGATAATTTTGTTTGTATCCAGCATAAGTATTAATAGTTTTGCTAAAAGCATGTATGATGATGTAGATTCTGCTCCTGACTATGATAGTACACCGTATTACGAAAACGAAGGAAGTTTAGTTTTCAAGATGCGTCTAGGAGGTGTTTTTTCAAGTGCTAAGCAAAAAGGATTACCTACTCCTACTTCTCCTCAACCTGTTCCAGTAGGAGAAGTTGCAAAAAACGGTTATGGAGGTGATGCATCCACTACTATATTTTTTAACAATTATTTAGCTACTGAATTATCACTTGGCTTTAATGTTTTACGCACTAAATATACATCCCTTGCAGCCGTTGCTCATAATTATGGCGTTGATAATGTCAAACTAGGAAAAAACAAACCTATTTATATGATTCCTGCAACGGTTACCGGACAATTTCATATAGCTCCTTACGGTGGAATAAGACCGTATATAGGCATAGGTTATCACGGTTCTTATATGCTTACGCAAGCTACCGGTCTTAAAATTAGAAACGGACACGGTGCCGTAGGACAAATAGGTGTAGATTTTTATGCTAAAGATGATACTTTAATCAATATCGACGTAAGACAATTTTTCTTAAATCCTAAACTTGAGTATAAACCGAATTTAGTAGGTAATAAAACCGTGACCTCTAAAGTTAAACTTAATCCTTTAATAGTTTCTATAGGTATAGGATTTACTTTTTAGTATTGGTGTCATACCGTGGCTTGACCACGGTATCCAGTCTTTTTTTATTTTTTTCTGGACCCCATGGTCAAGCCACGGGGTGACAATGAAAAAAACTATTAATGTAATAATACCTCACAGAAATGACATTAAAAAAGTAATTCCCCTATGTCCCTACAAATTATCCAGTTATTATACTTAGTTGCGGCTGTTTGTTTTATTCTGTCGCTAAAGTTTTTATCCTCACAGAAACAAGCACGTTTAGGTAGTACCATAGGTATCTTGGGAATGGCGATAGCAGTCGGCGTTACTTTTTTCCTCCCGGATTTTACTCATAAATTACCCATTATAGCAATCATATTATTAGGCGGTATAATCGGAGGGATTATTGCACTTAAAATCTCCATGACGGCAATGCCTCAATTAGTTGCCGGATTTCACTCTTTTGTTGGTCTTGCTGCGGTATTTATAGCTTACGCTACGATACTTGCTCCTGAAAATTTTTCTATAGGAATAGCAGGAAGTTTACCGATTAATTCATTAATAGAAATATCGCTTGGAGTTTCTATGGGAGCGTTAACTTTTAGCGGTTCGGTTATAGCTTTTCTAAAACTACAAGGCTTAATGAAAAGTAGCCCACTAAAATTCTACGGTCAGCAATATATATGCTTATTAACGGCAATAATATTAGTTCTTCTGATAATATTATTTATTCGTTCAGAGAGTATATTTTTATTTAATCTAATAGTTTTTTTATCACTGTTAATCGGAGTATTACTAATAATACCGGTAGGCGGTGCAGATATACCGGTTATAGTATCAATGCTAAATTCTTATTCAGGTTTTGCAGCAGCCGGTATCGGCTTTACGCTTAGCAATAGCCTACTCATTATTACCGGAGCATTGGTCGGTAGTAGCGGAGCTATACTTAGCTATATAATGTGCAGGGCTATGAATCGTTCATTAATCAAGGTTATTTTTGGAGCGTTTTTGCCTGCACCTACCGGGATTAACAAGGATATAGATGACGATAAAATAGCAAAAACAAGCTGCCCTGAAGATGCGGCACATTTACTACTTAATGCATCATCGGTGATAATTGTTCCAGGTTACGGTATGGCAGTAGCCCAGTCTCAGCATATTATAAAAGAGATGGTTGATATATTAGAACGTTCAGATATTAATGTACGTTTTGCCGTACATCCGGTAGCAGGTAGAATGCCGGGGCATATGAATGTTTTACTTGCAGAAGCTAATATAGATTATGAGAAAGTACTTGAGCTTGAAGAAATTAATAGAGATTTCGCTACCACTGACGTAGTGCTTGTGATTGGGGCAAATGACGTAACTAATCCTGCTGCTAAAAATGATCCAGACAGCCCAATTTACGGTATGCCGGTACTCGATGTTGAGAAAGCTCGTACTATTTTGTTTATTAAACGTTCTATGGCTTCAGGATATGCAGGTATAGAAAATGAGCTATTTTATCACGATAATACTTTTATGTTATTCGGCGATGCTAAGAAAGTAGTTGAGGAGATAGTTAAGTTTCTAAATGAAGATTGACTTAAATAACTCTATTTGTTATAACTTCTTAAATTAAGCCAAAAAACAATTATCATGAATTCGCAAAAAACATTACCGCTTCTGCCAAAAGCCACGGCTATGTGGTTAATTGAAAATACTTCTTTAACCTTTAAACAAATTGCCGATTTTTGTGGTATTCATGAATTTGAAATAAAAGGTATGGCTGACGGTGAAGTAGCACAATGTATAAAAGGTTTAAATCCAATTGCAAACGGTCAGTTAACTTTAGAGGAAATTGAACGTTGCAGTAAAGATCCTAATGCTAATTTACAAATTTCATATAGCCCTGCTGATGAATTGATGAAAAATCAGAAAAAACAGCGTGCTAAATACACTCCTATAGCAAGGCGTCAAGATAAACCGGATGCTATATATTGGTTATTGTCTAATTATCCGAGCATCCAAGACCATCAAATAATTAAATTAATAGGCACTACTAAGACTACTATAGATGCTATTAGAACTCGTAGCCATTGGAATATGAATTCTATTCGTCCTCGTGATCCCGTATTACTGGGGATCTGTAGTCAAATAGACCTGAATAAAATAGTAGAAAGCCTAAAGCCTCCACAAAATCCTACAAAAGAATCATAAAATTATAATAACTTCTATTAGTTCACTTCTAGGTCTTGTTGCATGACTCAAAAAACGCGTTTATGTCAGTCCCGCATGGCATTGTTGCGTAGACCGGTAAAATCCACTGTGTCACCCCGTGGCTTGACCTATAGTACCGGACATTTTTTTAAAAAATCTCGATGTCATCCCCGCGAAAGCGGGGATCCATATTAAAAAATCTTTAAAATTAAAGATTTTTTATTACATAGTTTTTTAAAGTAAAGCTTTTTTTAAAAGCTTTACTTTACTGGATTCCCGCCTACGTGGGAATGACATGGAACGAAAAATGTCCGGTACTATAGGTCAAGCCACGGTATGACATCGAATGGATTTTTTATGGATTAGAAAAGTGATTATTGCCTAATAAATCGTTTATCGCTAGGTAAAGTATAACTTTTATTGGTAGAACGATAGGGACAAATATCAATTCCTCCACGCCTAGTATATACTATATAAATAGAAAGAAAATCAGGATTTATAGCGTTTTTAATATCTGTAAAAATACACTCAGCACACTGCTCTGCAAACTCATTACAATTTCTAAAAGATATTAGATATTTCAGGAAAGAATCATATTTTAACTTTTTTCCTTTATATTTTATAACGATTGTACCCCAATCCGGTTGACCGGTTACTAAGCAATTTGATTTTAGTAAATTAGAATTAATCTCTTCTTCTACTAAAACATCTTCATACTCAATTAAACTATTATCGGGCGGACCGTAATTATTGCATACTATATCTAAATCATCGATATTTTTACCGCTTGGAACACCAAATTCTATTTTTGTATTTATAGGAAATATACGTCCTGTTACTTTAGCGTGTGTAACATTACTTAGATCCTGCAAGATAATTCTTTTTAGTTCTTCTAATGATTCAACAACAAAGTTATTAAAAGAATTTAGATATAATTTAAATGATTTTGATTCTACTATATTTTCAGAATCCATCGGTATATAAAAAGTGCCTACTCCAACCCATGGTTTACCGTTCTTATTAAGACAAGATAGTTCATATGTATTCCAAATATCTACACCGTAAAACGGAAGATTATTACTATTTATTCCAAGTTCGTTTCGATTATTTATACGTGGAATTTTAAATAATAAAGTCGCATCATAACTATCTTTATAAGTACTTTTTTTACCAAGTAAAGAGTTAGATAAAGGCATTAGTTATGCTCCTTGTGCTAAAATTTCTTTTTGTTGTAATTCATCATATTCTTTTAGCATATAACCGCGTCCCCATACAGTGTCGATATAATCTCTACCGCCAGCAGCATCACTTAACTTTTTACGAAGTTTACAAATAAATACGTCAATAATTTTCATTTCTGGTTCGTCAACACTACTATATAAGTGATTTAAGAACATTTCTTTAGTTAAAATAGTTCCTCTTCGGAGTATTAATAGCTCTAAAATAGCATATTCTTTGTTCGTCAAATGTACTTTTTTACTGTCAACTTCTACAGTTCTAGTATCTAGGTTTACGCTAACCTTATCAAACCTAAATACTGATGCTGCATGACCTTTAGAACGTCTAACTATAGCTTTAATTCTAGCAATTAATTCCTCTCTTACAAACGGCTTGGTTAAATAATCATCAGCTCCAGAAGAGAAACCGGTAATCTTTTGATCCGTATCCGTTAAGCTAGATAAAATTAAGATTGGGGTTTTTATTTTTGCAGCACGCAATCTTAATAATATCTCAAAACCATTAATATCCGGTAACATAAGGTCTAAAATCACTAGATCATAACCACCGACTTTACCAAGCCTTAAACCTTCCACACCAACTGAAGCTTTATCGCAAACTATACCTTCTGAAGCTAAAGTCAGCTCAATTAAGTTAGCCATTTCCGGTTCGTCTTCAATTAACAAAACTCTCATTATTTTTCTCCATAAAATTCAATTTTTATATTGTGCTATAATTTAATTACAGTTAATTATTGTTAACTGAATTATAATTTTTTATCTAGTGCTTTATACATTCATTAATTACATAAGTAAAGAATATTTAATCAAATTGATATAATTTTTACTATTAAGCTCTATCTGTGATTTAAAAACCATGGCGTTTAAAACGAAATTTATTAAATAATTAAATGATTTTCTTAGTTTTGATGCTCTGACATTTTCTTATGATATAAGGCACCAAAATCTATAGGATCAATCATTAAAGGCTGGAATCCTGCATCTTGAGTACAGCTAGCTATAATTTTTCTAGCAAATGGAAATATCATTGCCGGACAATGAACAGATAATAAAATTGGATGTTGTTCAGAATCAATATTAATTAAATTAAATACTCCGGCATATTTTAATTCTATCTGAAATAATTTATATTTTTCATTTCTTGCAGTTGCTTCGATATTTAACTCTACTTCATAGAAATTTTCTTCCGATAAATTAGTAATATTTATATCTAGAGATAAATCAATTTGAGGGCGTTGATCTAAAGCCGCAAGAGAAGACGGGGCAGAAGGGTTCTCAAGAGATAAATCTTTTATATATTGTGCATTAACGGAAATATGCGGCATTGCCTCATTAGTATCGGTGTTTATTGTACTCATAAAAATCCTTATTAAAAATTTAATATAATTTTTTAGAGCCTATTCACGATTTTATTTTGATTGATAATTAAACAGGTTTTTAAGCGAAAATTAATAAGATTTTTGTAGGGATAGTATTCTTATTTCAAAAAAATCTTATAATTTGCGGCTAAAAAGATTTTAATTAGCTTTAAAATTAAGATCGTGAACAGGTTCTTACATAAAAAAGTTATGTTAACGGTAAAGTTACGCCTACTTGTTTCATATATTTTCCTTGGCGATCGGCATATGAAGTATCACAAATTTGATCACTTTTTAAAAATAAAAACTGACAAGCTCCTTCATTTGCATATATTTTAGCAGGTAATGGAGTAGTATTAGAAAACTCTAAAGTTACATGTCCTTCCCACTCCGGTTCTAACGGAGTCACATTTACTATTATACCGCATCTTGCATAAGTGGACTTGCCGACACAAATAACTAATACATCACGCGGTATTTTAAAATATTCTATAGTTCTGCCAAGGGCAAAACTATTAGGTGGAATAATACACACATCTACTTCTCTATCAACTAAATTATATTCACTGAAATTTTTTGGATCAACCGTAGTAGAATTTATATTGGTGAATATTTTAAATTCATTAGATACTCTAGCATCATAGCCGTAAGAAGATAAGCCGTAAGAAATAATCTTTTCTTTATTATGAACTCTTACCTGTTTTTCCGCAAAGGGCCTTATCATACTTTGATTTATAACAGCTTCTTTTATCCACTTATCTGACATTATAGCCATAATCAAAACTTAATTTAATTAATAAACTAATAATTATAACTCATAATTATTTACAATACAAAATTTTTCTTTAAAACTATAAGTCTGAGGCTGCTTGAATAATGATAGTGATAATAATACAACATTGTATACTTTAAATTAAATTATTACAAATTAAAATAGTTTTTTTATTGTCAATTCTGAAAAGTATTATTATATTCTAATGTAGTTGATTTATATTTATTAATCTAAAAATTTATTTTGTATAGTAAATTTTATTATTTAAATAGGGATTTATTAAAGTGAAAAAATTATTATTAACTGCAAGTATTATTTGCCTTGCATCCGCTGGTCTTGCCGAAGAAAATCCAACACCTGTTATTTCTAATTCTGATACTGAAATAAAATTAGAAGGATTTTATTTATTTGAAAGCGGTTATATTAAACAGGATCATTTAATTTTATTTGATAAAAATGTAACTGATAACAGGAAAAAGCTAGGGTTTTACACGGAAGCAGCGTTTGCAGCAACTATTTCTAAAACTATCAATGATGTAATAGCAGGTGCTAAAATAGTGCTTCAGCCTACTACAAGAGCAAAAACCTCTGCAAGTTATAATGGATCACATATCTTTATTGAAACTAGTTACGGTAAAGTAGAATTAGGCTCTCCTGTCGATGCAAGTGCTAAATTGCGTGTTACCGGCTCTCAAGTAACCGCAGGTACCGGAGGATGTTATAGATATGCTCTACTTGACGGTCAATATATGAGGTATAACGGTTTAAAACCAGATTTCGATACTAGTGCTAGCTTTTATCTTGAATCATACTCGAACTCTTTTGATCAAATCAATGAAAAAACTGAAAAAGCTAGAAGACTCAACTTTTTCACACCTAAAATGAAAGGCTTCCAGGCCGGCATCTCTTATACTCCCGATACTGCTAATACGGGCGGTAACAAAGATATAAATAATTTAACGCTTGAAAGCTCAGGAAGAAACGGAGTTAGTGTTTCTAGAACCGGAATAAAGACGGTTTCCTTAGGAAACGGCGAAACTATGACTATAAATCAGAATATTAGAGATGCTTTTTCTGCCGGCTTAACTTATGAACATGAAATTAGCGAAGATGCAGACTTAAAATTATCCGTTACCGGAGAGTATGGTAAACCTGCTCGTCGTCTTGTTCATGCTAAAATAGACGGAACTAAGGTAATAGAAGTATTGAATACCTATAAGCTTTCTAATTTAAAAGCATATAATCTTGGAGCCGTATTTACTTATGGTAATTTCTCTTGTGGAGCTTCTTACGGTAATTTAGGTAAAAGCTTAACCACTAAGGAATATTATAAAGTCGGTCGTGATACCTATTATTACAATGGAGCAGTTGCTTATGGACAAGGACCTATAAAAACAAGTCTAGAATATCTTAAAACTTCAAGATATAAAAACACCGTCGATGCTGTGAGCCTCGCTACTGAATATAAGATCATGCCTGGTTTATTACCATATGCTGAAATTTCTCATTTCCAAGCTAAAGGTAAACCTGTATATTACCCTGAAGCACCTAGTAAAACAACACGAGGTACTGTTGGTCTTATAGGTACAAAACTTAAGTTTTAATTATTTACAAATTAAGTTCCATCACTATTATAATCAAGGCTTAGAGCAATCTTATGTATAGTACTGGACAATTTTTAAAAAGCTCTCTAATTCTTATCAAATTATTGTTTATCATTTACTTAAAAATGCTGCAGCCAAGATGAATTTAAAATTGGTCTACACAGCATAAATTACATAAGTATCGGCGAATCCTAAAAAATTCGTACTATATTGCCTTTTGATTAAATAAAATTATATATTTTACTTTTTTTATTTTTAGATATTGACTTTCTTTAATTACCATATATTATGATGTAACCATAATATATGGTAATCATGTGATATATGATTTTTATTATTTTAAAACAGGAGTAACACTATGAATCATGCTCAATTTACAAGCTCAGGATATTCCTTTATAAATGGATTAAAAGCAGTTACAAGATATGCAACCGCTTCTAAATTATTATTTAAAGATGCTTATAATTTTGTTTCTAGTTCCAACTTAAAAAAAATATTTACAATATTACATGCTTTAAATATTCAGAAAGTCTATACAAAAGACGGGGATTTTGAGGCAGCATTGAAGTTTTTTAATATGAAACAGGATAATTCTCTCAAGATAAAGATAGATGTAACTCAGAATATCGAAAAATCCGCATCAGATGACAATGAAAATTTTTTCTCTCCTATATTAAACGTATTTAAAAACATGATGGAAACAAGTAATATTATAGATAAATATATTACTGCAATCCCTCATTTAATGAGTATAGGTTTTACCTTAAAAGAAATTTCAAGCCCCAACCACGTTATAAGCAAATTTGATGCAATAAAGGTACCAGCACTTATGGCGGTTGCTACCGCTATCGGAAAACCTTTAATAGATACAATTAGAGAGGATTGTTCTACTATAATTCAATTTTTTAAAGATAGTAATAAGTTCTTAACCGTGGTTTATAATCTTTTCGATAATAATAATGAGGATTTTACATATTATCAATTAGAGGAAGGTCATCAGGATAATCAGGTTGATATTATAGGAGTAGGAGATAGTAACATCTATTAATTTAAATAGGCAAGATGAATTTAAAAACTTTTAATAATAGAACGATACAAGCGAATTTATAGATAATTCGCTTGTATCAAACCATATAAAATATGCTGTTTTTTGTATACACTCAATCTTTATTATAATTATGATGAAAATCTATTATTTTTAGGGAAGCCCATAGGCGGTAATTTACCGGTACTACCTCTTTTTCCTAAAAATGCAATGATGTTTTTCTCAAGTTTTACTTTTCCATTGTTGTTCCAACCTAAGCCATCTTCTTTATTAAATATTTTAATATCAAGTAACTTTGCATTCTTAAATTTTTGCAGCGTTACGCCTTGCCCCTTTTTCATTTCCGGTATCTCATCTATATTAAATACCAGTAATTTACGGCTTTCACCGATACAAGCAATACTATCCCCGTTTACAGGTAAACACACTATACATGTGTGACCATCAGGCACGTTCATAATTTGCTTTCCTGT
The DNA here is from genome assembly GCF_000828125.2 of Rickettsia asembonensis. Lineage (NCBI taxonomy): Bacteria > Pseudomonadati > Pseudomonadota > Alphaproteobacteria > Rickettsiales > Rickettsiaceae > Rickettsia > Rickettsia asembonensis. The sequence goes on from NZ_JWSW01000009.1 coordinate 25,330, forward strand.
TTTTGTTTGAGCCATTACTTCATTTGAATTAACCAAAAAGCCTTTACCTATACTACTTGCAAGTAATAAAAGCTGATCAGGTTTATGGACTAAAATATTAGTAATATCGTTATTGCCTATATCCACAAGCAGCTTTATAGATTCTCCTGTTCCTTTACCTTTAGAAATATTATCAGCAAGTAAAGTAAAAAACCTACCCTCCGAACTTACTATTAGTATCTTATCGGTCGTGTAAGCTTCTATAATAAACTTCTCTGTGTCCCCTTCTTTATATTTAATAGTCGATAAATCGGTGTTATGACCTTTTAACGAACGCATCCACCCCATTTTTGAGCAGATAATAGTAATCGGCTCTTTAGTAATAAACGCTGTTATATCAACTACCTGATTCGTAAGCGTTACTTCTTCAAAGCTTGTACGTCTAGCTCCTATTACTGTATTTAATCCAAATTTCGTTTGTACTGCTTTTATTTCTTTTTTAACTATTTTCCATAGTTCTTTAGGATTATTTAAAATCTCTTCTAATATAGCTTGTTGCTTCTGCAAGTTACTATGTTCATTAATAATTTCCTGCTCTTCAAGTTTGCGTAACGAGCGAAGACGAGTATTTAATATTGCTTCTACCTGTATTTCGGTTAGTTTAAACCGCTCCATCATTATCGCTTCCGGCTCATCCTCTTCACGAATAATTTTAATTATCTCATCAAGATTTAGATAAGCTATTCTAAGACCTTCTAGAATTTCTAAACGATGCTTGATTTTGTTTAAAAGATAAGTTGACCTGCGAGTAACAATATTTTGTCTATGAGCTAAAAACTCTTGTAAAACCTCTAAAATATTCATTACTCTCGGCACGTTATTACTGCCGATCACATTCATATTTAGCTGAATGCGGCTTTCTAAATTCGTTAGCTTGAATAGAGATTCCATAACTATTTGTGGATCACAGCTACGATCTCTAGGTTCAATAATTAATCTAATAATATCGGTTGATTCATCTCTAATATTGCTAACAAGCGGGATTTTTTTATCCTTTAGTAATATTGCTATTTGTTCTATAAGTTTTGATTTTTGAACCTGATAAGGTATCTCTGTTACGACTATCTGATATGTACCATAACTTAGCTCTTCTTTTTCCCATCTGCTTCTTACTCTGAAACTACCGCGTCCGGTAGTATATGCAGCATTTATAAGTTCGGCTTTATCAATAATTATGCCACCGGTCGGGAAATCAGGACCTTTGATAAAGTTCATTATATCGTTAATTTCAGCTTTTGGGTGGTCGATTAAATACATTAGAGCATCACATAACTCATGTAAATTATGCGGCGGTATATTGGTTGCCATACCGACTGCTATACCTTCCGAACCGTTAGCTAGTAAGTTCGGAAAACTTGCCGGCATTATTATCGGTTCTAAATCTGAATCGTCATAAGTAGGGCGAAAATCTACCGTATCTTTATCAATATCTACCATTAATAAAGTACATATTTCCGTCATGCGTGATTCGGTATAACGCATAGCTGCTGCATTATCGCCATCGATAGAGCCGAAATTACCCTGCCCGTCAATTAAAGGATAACGAAGCGAAAAATGTTGAGCAAGGCGTACCAAAGTATCATACACTACCACATCACCGTGCGGGTGATATTTACCGATTACGTCACCGACTACTCTTGCACATTTCTTATAACCGGAATTCGGCTCAAGCCTTAACTGTAGCATTGCGTATAATAACCTACGATGTACAGGCTTAAGTCCGTCGCGTACGTCAGGAAGCGAACGTGACATAATCGTTGACAACGCATAAGCAAGATAACGCTCCGATAACGCATTACCAAAGTCAATATTTTCTATTTTAGCTTCTTTCATAATCGTAACAATCTCTGCGGTGTCCTATTTTTAATATTTGGATAGTAATGTTTTCAATTTGATAAATTACTCTATAGTCACCTATCCTTAAAGAACGAGAATTTTTTAAATTATATCTTAAAGGTTTACCAAACTTTATCGGATCAGCAAGTAGTTTTTCTTCAATAGCAGATTTTACCATAGCTTTAATAGGAGGAGAAAGTTTTGGAATATCTCTGGAGGTAACCTTATCTAAGTAAATAATATTATACACGTTGTTTACTTCCAAGCATCTTCATGCTTTACCCAGTATTTAGCCTCTGCTAGTCTTTTTTCTGCAAGTTTTAAAAATAAAGCATCTTCTTCAAGCTCAAGGCTAGATATAATAAGCTCTTTTGCTACTTTAGAAGAAGAAGATTTATTAATTTTTGCCAAATTTGTAATTTCATCAAAAGTTTTTTCGTCTAAAGAAACTAGTAATCTTTTAGCTGCCATAAGTTACCGTAAATTATATTATTAGTAATAGTATAATATCTGATACATTTGTCAATTTTAATTCCGTATTATTATTTCAACACACAACTCTGTTTGTTATAAGCTAGTTTCTTACAAACTGCTTTGGCTTGACTAAGACTACCATAATCACCGGCTAAGATTAAATAGAAAAATTTGCCGTCGTCATATTTAACTTTTTTGGTTGTGATAACAACATTTTTAAGAATTTTCGGGAATTTCTTTTTTATTCTTTCCCCTTCTTGCATTGCTTCTGCTTCAGATTTTACCGAACCAAGCTGTATTTTATAACTCTCATTATTTTTACAATTTTTAGCATTACTAACCTTATCCTTACTTCCTTTTTCAAGCTTTATTATATTTAAATCCGTTTCATTTTTGGAGTTACTATTTGGTTCTATTAATGCAATCAGGTTAGATATTTTATCAAAAGATTCATTGCTTTGACTTTGGTTACGAGAATCTATATTCATAGGTTTTTCAGGGTCAGGAAGCAATTTTACGGTTTTAATATTTGTATCTTTAGCAATAAGATTTTCATATATACTACTATGTACTGCTACTATTTGGTTATTTTCTATTATAGACGGTTTTATTTTTGTAGGCAGCTCATCAGGATAAATAGTAATTACCGGCTTGCTATTCTGGTAATATTGATAACCAAAATAAATAGCGGATATACATATTAAGCACACTAGAAATATTTTAACAAAAATATTATTGATCATATTGTATGGCTCAGTTTCACCACTGTCACCCCGTGGCTTGACCACGGGGTCCAGTAAAAAAATACGAATACAAAAAGCTCGATTTATCTTGCTTTATACTGGATCCCGTGGTCAAGCGACGGGATGACAGGATTAGTTGCTTCATGTTACATCTTTACCATAGGCTCTACACCTATCACTTCAAGACCACTAGCTATAACTTTCTGTATGGCACTTGCAAGAGCAAGACGTGCTAGTGTTAATTCTTTATTGCTCTCGATTACAAATCTATAATCGCTATTTTCTTTACCAAAATTCCACATAGAATGAAATTTTGAAGCTAAGTTTATTAAATAAAATGCAATGCGGTGCGGTTCAAAATATTTTGCAGATGTTTCTAATGTTTTTGTCCAGCTAGCCAAAAGTTTTATGATCTCAATTTCTTCTTCAGAAGATAATAAAGACAAATCATACTTACCTGCTTCAAAGTCATTATAAGATTCAGGCATTAATTCTCTAGCTTTTGATAAAATAGATATTGTTCTCACATGTGCATATTGTACGTAGAAGATAGGATTTTCTCTTGATTGTTCTTTCACTTTTACTAAATCAAAATCAAGCGGTTTATCATTTTGCCTTGTTAACATCATAAATCTTATGATATCTTTCCCTACCTCATGGTTTACATCTTGTACACTAGCAAAGCTCCCAAGACGTTTTGACATTTTAACCGGCATACTATTTTCAACAAAATTGACCAATTGACAGATTTTAACGTCTACTTTAACCTGCTCTTTGCCTAGAGCCTTAACTATTGCCTCGATTCTTTTAACATATCCGCTATGATCTGCACCAAGTACATAAATTAGGTAACTTGCTCCCCTATCTATTTTATCCTTAGCATATGCAAGATCGGAAGCAAAATAAGACCAACTTCCATCAGCTTTTTCTATAGGACGATCTTGACTATCACCATAGTCAGTAGATTTAAACAATTTTTGAACTCTGTTATCCCATTCATCATGAACTTTACCTTTAGGAGCAGGGAGTGTTCCTTCATAAATCAGCCCCATACCGGTAAGTAATTTCACCGTTTCCTCTATTTTACCTTTATCATGCAATGACTGTTCAGAAAAAAATATATCATGTTTAATACCGAGATCCGCTAAATCTTTTTTATTTAAATCAAGCATCTTTTCTACGGCAAAATTTTTGACTATTTTGAATCTTTCATTCTCATTCATAGTTAATAATTTATTACCGTATTCTTTCGCCAAAATTTGTCCAAGCGGAATCAAATACTCGCCCGGGTATAAACCGGTAGGGATAGTAATTTTCTCGCCCAGAGCTTCTCTATAACGTAATAATACCGTACTAACTAAATCATTTATTTGCGAACCTGCATCATTAACATAATATTCTTTTGTAACGGAATAACCTACTTTTTGCAAAATTCTAGCTAGCACATCACCATATACCGCACCCCTAGCATGTCCTATATGCATTGGACCGGTGGGATTTGCCGAAACATACTCGATGTTAATATTTTTGCTTTTATCTATATCAATTTCAAAAAACTTTTCTTCGTGCTGTAGAATATCTTTAATTACTATCTGCCAAGTTTCGGCTTTTATAGTAAAGTTAATAAAGCCGGGTCCTGCTATTTCTATACTTGTAATATAAGGTAATGTTATAAGAATTTCCTTAAACTTTAAAGCCACTTCCCGAGGAGAAATATTTTCTTTAGCAGCAATAATCATTGCAATATTACTTGATAAATCACCGTTAAAACTATCTTTCGGAGTTTCAATAGTAGCATTATTTGCTATTTCTTGATTATTATATAATTGCCTGCTTGCTGCAATTATATCTTGTTTTAATTGATTAAATATATTCATAATTAAGTTTTTAGATATTATTAAAATTCAGCGAACAAAGCTGATTATATTCTTGAATGGCAAAACGGTCGGTCATACCTGCTATATAATCGGCAATAACTCTAGCTTTACTATATGTTTCATTAGAGTCTATTAGCATTTTCCAATTAACCGGTAATAAATTAATATCATCCATATAAACCTTAAACAGACCTTGAACAATTTTAGTACATTTAAGGCTGATGGCCGTAATTTTATTACTTTTATAAACTCGCTCATGCAGAAACTTTTTAGTTTCCATAATACGTTCATTAGTTTTTTCGGTAAAATCCACTATCTGATAATTTAAGTTACGTATTTCGTCTATATTAGTAATTTTTTCTTTATTTAAATTTTCTTTTGTTTGCCATAATAAATCGGTAATCAATTCATGCATTAACTTACGTACTACCTCATAAATCAGACATGAGGAGCTAATATTCTTAAATTTTGACTTGAGTTCAAAAACGTAGCTGTCAATATATTTAAGCTCAGCTAGACTATTAAAATCGATGATTTTAGCACCGATACTATCTTCCAAATCATGCGAAATATAGCTAATATCATCAGCAAGTGCTGCTATTTGTGCCTCCGCTGACGCATAAGTACTAAGCTCTAAATCATTTTGTTTATTATACTCCGCTATATATTCATTTATTTCACCAGTTATAGGACCATTATGTTTTACGATTCCTTCTAAAACTTCCCATGTTAAATTTACTCCGTTATAAGCGGCATATCTCTTCTCAAGTAGTGTTAATATTTTCAAAGATTGAGCATTATGGGAAAAGCCGTTATACTCTTTCATACATTCATTTAAAGCTCTCTCTCCCGCATGACCGAAAGGCGTATGCCCAAGATCGTGAGCAAGTGCTATTGTCTCAGCCAAATCACTTGATAAATTTAAAGTATTAGCAACCGAGCGTGCAACAGTCGAAACCTCGAGGGAATGAGTTAGCCTATTTCTGTAATGGTCTCCCTCATGATTAATAAAAACCTGAGTTTTATATTGCAAACGCCTAAATGCATTGGTATGAATAATGCGATCATGATCACGTTCAAACTCATTTCTATAAGAGGTAGGGATTTCTTTATATAATCTTCCCCTACTTTTAAGAGGATCAGAAGCGTATGAAGCAAGCATCGTTATCCTTTATTTTGAAAGGCGTTATTATGAGTCTCTTGTGTCATTCCCGCGTAGGCGGGAATCCAGAATAAATAGCCTAATAATAAGCATACTTGCTATAAAAACAAGTTTTTATAGATTTTACTGGATTCCCACCTACGCGGGAATGACATAGAACCACTGTACCAAAGCTACACCACAACGCCATCTTGAAAAAATATTCATTATACTATATAATTTACAAGACTTTTACAAGGTAATTTTGGTGACGATAACAATTACGGATAAAGCTTTTCAACGAGTTTGCGAGTTAATAGAGCTAGAAAAAGATAAGAATTTAGTACTGCGAGTTTCTGTTGATAGCGGCGGTTGTTCAGGACTTATGTATAATTACGAACTAGTCTCAAAAGATAATATAGAGCAAGATGATTATGTCATTACTAAACATAATGCTACAATTATTATTGATCCTATATCTCAAAAATTTATGCTAGATTGTACTTTAGATTTTATAGAGGAACTCGGCAGTTCATATTTCAACGTTAGTAATCCGCAAGCTAAAGCAAAATGCGGCTGCGGTAATTCTTTTTCGGTGTAACGTGTCATCCGTGGTCAAGTCGCGGTATGACAACTGAAAAATCGATCCATGCAACAACGCCAGTCAAGCCACGGGATGACAAAATAGATTCCTGCTTTCACAGGAATGACATCGCAACGTCAAACTTCTAGCAAAATTTACAAACATTTTCTATAATTTAATGTTACTCATTATGTTGAGAGGCAATACCAAGCTCATCAACTTCACCATTATCACCATAAGGAAGGCGGACTACTTCAATATTATTACCGTTATTATCTTCGTCATCTGAAGCGTTACTATCTACGTTAATATAAACATGTTGTTCTTGGACTTGTTGAGCTATTAAACTTTGTTTTAATGTTTCAGCTTGAGATTTTCTTAAACTTAGTCCTTGCCCTTTACATTGCTCTGTAGAGAGAATTTCAAGACCTTGAGATTGTTTTATTAAATTATCACATACAAAAACTCCACAGTCCGAAGTATTTCCTTCTTCTTATTGTTGAGTTTTTAAATCCATTATTTCTGCATCAGAACAAACCTCGGTAATAAGAGCTATTAAGTCAGGACGATCATTTAACGATCTGCCCAAAGGATCATTATAAGTAAATATTATCTTATTTGTATCATTATCTTTACTAATAATCATACTTACCCAGTGTCCTCCGGTATTAATGGGCATAATTACAACTTTACCTTTTTTCTTTAAATCCTCATATACTCCCTCGCTAAGTGCCTCTCTTACTTGTTCAGGGTGTGTTAAATCAACATTAGTAACTATAGAGAATTTATTTTTTTCTATATTTGCTTCTAATATATTTTTTATATCATCGTTAGTATACCAGTAATCCAGTTTTTGTATATTTTCTACAGTATGAAGTGGGCTGTTTTCCGGTGGCAGAGGTGGTGGTTGATGCTGTTGTGTTTGCTGCAGCTGAACTAAAACTTCTTCTTGTTTTTGAGGCTGCGTATCATCATTCTGTTTGGTTAATTCTTTTTGATCATTAGGTAGTTGCTCATTTTGATTTTGTTGTACTTTTTGCCACTCTATGGCTTGCGGCTCCGGCAATGGTACAAAATCATTTACTAGAGTGGGAGTGTTGA
>NZ_JWSW01000010.1:0-33043 GCF_000828125.2 Rickettsia asembonensis
GATCATATAAGTCTTCCATAAACTGTAAAAGCAAACATTTAAATAACCGTAATGTTCCATAGCCTTTATAATTAGCTTTAGTTTCTAGCACTAATAACTCTCTTTCAACTGCTTTAAAATTAAATAAACTTTTAAATCTACGATATTGATGATCTGTGCTAACTAATTCATCTAAACTGACCATTGTTATTTGATGCTCTGACATTTCTTTACTTTCTTATTTTTTTTATTACATTATAACCTCTTACTACTCATATCTTAACACTCCCTAAATATATTTAAGTTAATGTTAATTACGGCAAAAATCAGAAATTTAAGTCTTACGGTGTTGGAGTTAAAGCTAATAACTTAGTCACATTTGATTTTATCGGTTTAGGTTTAGAAGCGGCATTTTGGAATCAGCCTAAAATGTTAACCGCTATTCCTTTAAAAGAGAGCTGTAAACAAGGCGGTCTTGGGGCAGTTAATTTTGAGCTTAGCTTAAATGAAACATTTAAGCTATTTGGCTCAGGCGGTTACAAAACAGCCGGATTTATCGAAGGTATGCCTTTAAAATCTTCAGCTATAGTTAGAGCAGGACTAAAATTAGCTTTATAAGCATTGCAAAAAACGTCATTGCGAAGCGTTGCCTGCGTAGACCGAAAAATCCATTCGGTGTCACCCCGTGGCTTGACCACGAGGTCCAGTTAAAATACTAAAATTATTAGTATTTTTTATTGTTTTTTGGATACCGCGGTCAAGCCGCGGTATGACAACGAACAACGTATTTATTCCGGATGATTTCCTAAATCTCCCCTAAAATCCCCCATAACATCCGTTCCGTTCTTTTCTTCAAGCGAAATTATATTATCCGGGTGAGTAAGGTTAAAATTCTTAAAAAATTCACTCTTGTATAATTTTTTATCTCTTTGACATATAAAATTTTTAATTTCTTCCCCTTTCTCCACGGCTATATCAAATGCTTTTTGATCTAATTCAACGTAGCGTAAAAGATTAGTTACTATTTCTATATTTACTGTTTTTATTCCTTCATAAAGGTATTTATTGTCATCTTGAATGTTATTACTTGTTAAACGGAATAATAATGATAATAAAGTGCTAGCCCCTGTTATTTCTTGAGATTGGATACAATCTGTTAAAGTTTTGTCTATAATAGAGGAGTGCGATTGTTCTGAGGGTAAACATATCTTAGTAAGAAAAGCTGGGGAGATGATAGGATCAAGTTTAGCGATTTTTGTGAGGTTTTTTTCATCTAATATTATATTGAAGTTAGGCTGTATACTTGACATATCAATAAAATCAATTATTTTAGACATTAATTTTTTTAAATCTTCTAAATTATTTTCATTCATTGTTTTTTGGAATCTACTTCCTAATTCTTCAGCTATATTCTGTAATAATACAGGATATAAATTTCTTGTTTATTAGTAAATATATTAACCTCTATTTAATTTTTTCATAAAATAGCAAATAAATATAATCATGTAAACTAAAAATTCTTATTAATTTTCTTAGCAAAATAATTTAGAATATATGTTTTAGATTCTTTAAAATATATGCTAACTATTCTAGAAAAACTTTTATTCTCTCCCGTAAAGGCTTATATTAATATTCGAGAAGATACCGTCTCGGCTCTTAAGAGGCTCGGTATTAATAATATTCGGGATTTATTATTTTATTTACCCGTTTCTTATCAAAATAAAATATTATCGCCTAATTTAACCGAAGTTAGAGACGGCGAAATAATCCAAACGGAAATTATAATTGAGAGCATTAATTTACCAAAGAAAAGTAATCAGCCTTTAAAAATTACAGCTAGCAATGATACCGGTTCTTTATTATTAGTGTTTTTTCATAAACCGCCTCCATTCATCTTCAATAAATTAAAAGTTGGAACAAAGCATATTATTAGCGGTAAAGTACAATTTTTTGATCATTATTTGCAGATTTCGCATCCTGAATTTATTACGAATCCTAAACTCACAAAAGAAATAGAGCCGATTTATTCCCTGACATATTTACTGAGTAACAAGCAGCTATATTCATATATCATAAAAGCAATAGAGATATTTGAAGAGAAGTGTAAGAGTATAGAAGATAAAGAAGTGAAGGAATATTTGGATGTTATATTACAGAATTTGAAAATGCTGCACTCTTTATGTCATTCCCGTCCCTTAGGTCATTCCCGCGAAAGCGGGAATCCAGAAAAAAAAGTAATAGATTCCCGCTTTTGCGGGAATGACATAGAGGGGCTTCGCAATGACGATTTATATAATAACGCCAAAAAACAACTAGCAGCCAAGGAACTCATCGCTAATCAAATATCTCTTTTAAATATACGTACGCAAATTGCCGGAAAACAAGGTAATATTTATCCTAAAGCTGCCGGCATTCAAGCAAATATATTAAATGAGTTAGGGTTTGAGCTAACTTCCTATCAAAAGCAGGTTATAGAAGAAATAGAGTTTGAGCAAAGCGATAAAGTAGAAATGATGAGATTGTTGCAAGGTGACGTCGGCTCAGGTAAGACTTTGGTAGCTTTGCTTACGATGGTAAATACGGTGGGAGCATGGTTTCAAGCAACGCTTATGGCTCCAACCGATTTGCTTGCCAATCAGCATTATGAGTTTTTTGTTAAAGCTTTAAAAAATACTAATATAAGAGTCGGATTACTTACAGGTAAAATACTGGGGGCAGTTCGTAAAAATATTATGATACAACTTGAAAACGGTGAGATTGATATATTAGTCGGTACTCATGCTTTATTTCAAGAGAAAGTAAGTTTTAAGAAGCTAGGTTATATAGTGATTGATGAGCAGCATAGATTTGGAGTGCAGCAGCGTTTGAATCTAATAAATAAAGGAGTAAATCCCGATGTTCTAGTTATGACCGCTACACCGATTCCTCGGAGCCTTGCACTTACTATGTTCGGTGATATGAGTATCTCAAAGCTAATTGGTAAGCCAAAAAATCGTTTGCCTATCGCTACGAACACCATGTCTATTAATAAGATAGAACATATTATCGAAGCGATAAATAAGAAGCTTATAGCAGGTGAGCAGGTATATTGGATATGTCCCTTGATAGAGCGGGGAGAGAAAGAAGTGCCGGAAGAGGATAGTTTATTAATGGATGTGATGAATCGTTTTAACTCTATCGAAAATATATATCAAGGTTATACCGGTATTATTCACGGTAAGATGAAGAACGAGCAGAAAGACCAAATAATGAAGCAGTTTAAAGAAGGTAAAATTAAGATATTAGTTGCAACAACCGTTATTGAAGTCGGAATAGATGTACCTGAAGCAACTTTAATTGTTATCGAAAACGCTGAGCAGTTTGGTCTCGCTCAACTTCATCAGCTTAGAGGTAGAGTAGGGCGAGGCTCTTTGCAGTCATATTGTATATTGCTCTATAATCCTAAAAGGCTTGGAAAAGTTGCGCGAGGTAGGTTTGAGATAATGAAACAAACTAATGATGGGTTTTATATCGCTGAGCAGGATTTAAAACTTCGAGGTAGTGGTGAGATTTTAGGAGTAAAACAAAGTGGTGAAATGGAGTTTTTCTTTGCTGATTTGGCGGAAGATTATGATCTATTACTTAAAGCTCATAAATTTGCGGAAATAGGTTCAAAAGGTAATTTAAATTTTGTTAACTTTCAGATAAAGCTCTTCGCCAAATTGCAAGTAAGTGAGCTGGTTTAGGTTTAGTGATTTTCATCATTGCGGGAAGAATTACGTAGTAATTTGACGAAGCAATCTTAGGAGGTTTGACAAGATTGCCATGTCGGGACTATGTCCCTCCTCGCAAGCCATTGTTGCGTAGACCGGTAAAACCTACTGTGTCACCCCGTGGCTTGACCACGGGGTCCATAAAAACAATAAAAAATACTAATAATTTTAGTATTTTTAACTGGATCCTGTGGTCAAGCCGGCGTTGTTGCATAGCTCGTTTATGTCATTCCAGCGTAGGCGGGAATCTAGTAAAAAAACATAAATACGGCAAGTTTTTAAAATTAAAAGCTCGATTTATCTCGCTTTATGCTGGATTCCCGCCTACGCTGGAATGACATCGTACGTTTTTTTCGAGCCATGCAACAATACCGGTCAAGCCACGGGATGACAGAGGTAAAACTGATCCACACAACAAGACCTCCTCGCAATGACGGGATGGTATCCACGCAATAATGCTTTGCAAGGAGCAAAGCGACGTGGCAATCTAGTTTTAATTTCCTGAGATTGCTACACTCCTTTTAGTCGCTTGCAATGACGATTTTTATTCACTCAATAATGCTTTCGTAGGATTTAATTACCTTCTAGTATTTCTCCTGTCATATGAGTAGCATCATCATAATATGAAAGATTATAAGGTGGAGGAGAATCCAAATCTAAAGTATTTGAATCTATTTTGTTAGTAGAGGCTTGAATTACTATTTTATTAAGATCATGAAGCTCTGCTATTTTATGATAAAGAATTTTTGAAATTTTTTTATTGTCTGCTACTGCAGCAATCTCATAAATTGTATGACCGCTATTATTAGGTATTAAAGGAAATAATTTAAAATCAGTTTCTACTTTTGCCTTGCTAAAATAATTTTTTAGTAGAGGAGTATTTTGTGATTGAAGTATATTCATTAAAACTGAATTTCCTTCGGCGTCTTTATAATTAAGATTAAGTTGACCTGATGAAAGTAGTAGTTTTGCAGTTTTGTAAGAATTATTTTGTAATGAAGTTTTGAAAGCTTCATCTAGAGGTATATTTACAGCATTATAAGCCCGTATAAGTATAGCTAAATCGTATTTATAAGTAAGTTTACTAAAAATGCTTTTTGGTGTTGCTGTTAGTACGCGGAGCATTGACATAATTTAATCCATTAATATTGTTTAATATGTAAATAAGCCTTAGTGATATACATATAATGGATTTAAATGTCAATTAATTAGTTTTTATTTTTGATATTTATAATATTCGGTTAAAATTTATTTACTGATACCCTATTATCCAATTAGTCCTGTGTGATTTCAGCAAGTCTAGTAAACAGAGCATCAATCATATCCCAGCCTTTTTTTTGAATAGTGAGTAAAGAAGAATCATTAATATTTATTTGTTTAAATAAATCTATTCCCTTTTGTTCATGTTCGGGATCAAGATGCATATGTGTTTTGAAATGTTTTGCTGACTTATGATTTAAAAATATTGATCCTAGTTTTTCATAGAATATAGTAGCACAGGACTCTATTACTAAATGGACAAGAACAGCTCGCTCACTATCTCCAAGAGTCATCATTTTTAGTGTAAACCAAGAACCTAAGGCCTCAAAAATAGAATCTGTAGCTTCTTCATTATTTTTTAGATTTTGGGATAATTCTATATTATGTCCAAATTCATCGGTAAGATGCTCCCATGCAAGTTGTTTAAATTCTTTTGTTTCAGAAAACACTACTCTTGCTAATACCATTTTTTGAAATTCGTCTGACCAAATCCGAAAATGTTTAAGAAATTTATTTTTTTGTAGGGTACTATCTAACTTAATTTCAAATAGTTTGTTTTTTCTAAATTGCTCTTTATATTGTTCATTATCCGAAATTAGACGATCTATCAAGTCCATATAAGTAATATCAATATTATCTAAATCATATTAATATTAATCTAGGACCACTGTCACTAATTATTAATATTTATTTACCAATTTTTAAAACCATATGTGTATTTATAGATGAATATGAATTGTAAGATTATAATTTGTATGCAGTAAATATATAAAACATTTCGGCTTATCCATTTTAAATTTATCGGTATTTTTTGTGAGTAATCTTTTAGTATCATTAATGTATAGGTAATCATTAAGAAGATGAGATCTAAAATTAATTCAGTATTTGAAAAATTAAACTCATTAAAGGAAATTGCAAGAGTAAAAAGAGTTGAATGCACGAAAGAAGCAAAAATTGCTATAAAGCAGCAAAGTTTTAGATTTGTCTGCTCATGTTTTGAAATAAATCCAAGTATCATTATAGCAATTACAAGAGTCCCGTAATCAATCAAAGCCCAGCTAATATACCATAATATTACCATTATAATTACATGACAATAACCGCTATAGAGAAAGCGAGTTAAAGAATTACGAAAATAATAAATATACCATTGCCCTAAATAGATAGAGATTAGAATATTTGTAGTAAGAAACTGTTTAAATAGTACAGTAGTATATATTTGTAATAAAACACCGAATATTATTATATGGGTTTTTGGCTTATCATGAAAATTATAACCGGCAAAAAAGCAAAATACCGGCATAGCTGTACGACCGATAACCCGCATAATAGTTAATTCAGGATATAGATATAAACCAACATGATCAATAATCATGACTATAATAGCTAAGGTTTTTAGCAAATCCTGATAATTTGATTGGTGCTTATTTCTTGTTATTATCATAATTGACCACTTTTAATAAATATGCTGTGCCGAAAAATGCTCCCATTCCAACTGCAATTGTACTGCCTAGTATGCAAACTTTAATCAATAAATATTCCGAATAAAAATATTCTAAATAATAATGTTTTATTAAAGCAATGATGATAGACATTATTATGCAGCATAACAAAATTTTACCGCAGAAAAGCTTTATACCTGCTTCTATATGGAGCTTATTTTGTTTTGTAGTATAGCTATATAGCAATCCTAAATTATACCAAGCTGCAATAGATGTACCGACTGCAATACCGATATGTTTCAACGAATCCATTAATAATAGATTCATACCGGTATTAATTATTATTGAAAATAAGGTTATTTTGAGCGGTGTTTTAGTATCTCCGTTAGCATAAAAAATAGGAGTTAAAATTTTTGCCAAAATAAAAGCAGGAAGTCCTAGTGCAAAAGCAGCGATAGCTTCAGCGGTATTTGTAGTATCTTGAGGCGTAAAAACTCCTCTTTCATAAATTATATTAATAATCGGATGAGATAGAATTATAATACCGAATGTTGCAGGCAATGATAACAATAGCCCCATTCTAATAGCGTTATTCTGTATTTTTTTTGCCGCTACTATATCATTTGATTTATAGATTTTTGACAGCTCAGGTAGCAATATAGTAGAGAAGCTAGTACCTATTATTGATAGAGGAAATTGATATATCCGGTCGGCATAAGATAATATAGAAATAGCACCTTCAATAAAGCTAGCAATAGATTGAGATATGAAAAGATTTAATTGCTGTACGCCGGAGCTAATGGTTGCCGGTCCCATATTAATCAAAAGCTTTTTTACATCGGGATCGCTTGGGTTAAAAATTATCGGAAAGTTTAAATCCACTCTTTTCACACAGACAAACATAAAAGAAACTTGTAATATTCCGGCAATTATTAAAGATAAGCTAATCGAGATAGTAGACTCTATATAATTATCAAATGTTAAAGTAAAAATTATTACGCATACACTTAAAATAACCGGTGAAAAAGCAAAGGCTGCAAATTTCTTTACAGAGTTTAATATTCCGCCAAGTAGAGCCGTTGATGAAACAAATATTAAATAAGGTATTGTAATTCGGCATAAAAATACCGTAAGCTCAAATTTTTCTTTTTTACCGTGAAATCCAGGAGCAATAAACAGCATTAATTGTGGCATGAAGATTTGCATTAATGCTATTATTACTATTAATGTCAGAAGTAGAAGGGTAAAAACCTCGCCTGAAAAATTATTAGCGGCTTTCTTAGAAATAAGCATTTTTTCATTATAAATAGGAATGAATACGCTTGATAATGCCCCTTCTGCAAAAATTCTTCTAAATAGATTCGGTAGTTTAAAAGCAACATTAATGCTATCACCCATAGGGGTAGAGCCAAATAATGATGCGATAAATTGTTCACGCACAAGCCCGAATATGCGAGAAATTAATGTGAAAAAAGCTACTACAACCCCTGAACGAAATAATCGACTTCCTGCATAACTTGCTTCTAAAGGTAATTTGTGCGTTGAGCCTAGACTCGCATCTGCGCGAACTAAAGTGTACGCTGCGGTGCTGCGTGCCGTGTTTCCTTCAAATTCCTCTTTATTAGCTACGTTATGTAAGAAGTCGGTCACTGTTTATGTTTTGTCCTATTTTAATGTTATTGCATGGATCGAAAAACGCATTCAGTGTCATACCGTGGTCAAGCCAGCTTTGTTGCATGGCTTGAAAAACCTACTCGATGTCATTCCCGCGAAGGTGGAAATCCAGAAAAAAGCGAGATAAATCGAGCTTTTAATTTTAAAAACTTGTTATATTTGCACCTTCTAATTAATGGATTCCCGCGAAAGCGGGAATGACATCGAGTCATGCAACAACGCCGGTCAAGCCACGGGATAACAGAGTTTCCCTACACCTATGCTCCGACCCTATCTATACCTTCATTAATCAAGCTATCGGCTTTTGCTTTATTTTCCCATCCGGTAACTTTAACCCATTTACCTTTTTCTAAATCTTTATAATGCTCAAAGAAATGAACGATTCGTTTCTTTAGCATTTCACATAAATCATCTAATTCTTTAATATGATCGAAAGTAATATCAAGTTTAGAGGTCGGTACTGCGATTATTTTCTCATCGAGTCCTGATTCGTCTTCCATCATTAATACGCCGACTGCTCGGCATTTTATAACCGACCCAGGCACTACAGGATGATGAGCTACGACAAGTACGTCTACCGGATCACCGTCATTTGAAAGAGTATGAGGAATAAAGCCGTAATTACACGGATAGCTCATGGTAGTTTGCATAAAGCGATCAACAAAAACCGCTCCTGATTCTTTGTTAAATTCGTATTTGATTGGACCGCTATTCATCGGAATTTCGATAATTACGTTTATTTCGTCATTATTTGCTTTTGCTTTGATTTTATCTATAAACATGTTTTTTATTTTGTTTTTGTCATGCCGTGGCTTGACCACGGCATCCAGTTAAAAATATTTAAACAACCTGTAATTTAAGTTGTTTTTATGGATACCGTGGTCAAGCCACGGCATGACACCGAGTACTTTAACTCGGAGGTCTGTAATTCTCATCATGCTTTGCAAGTAATTGTCTTGCTATAAATTTCCCGTCTGATAATTGCCCTATGGCAATAATTCCTTGTCTTTCACGAAATAGAGCAGGGAGTACACCTTGATATAATATTTCTAAATCCTTAATATTATCAGTAATAACAAAATTTATCTTATCAGCAGCAATTTTATTTATTGAGTCTATTTTAACAAGCCCGCCGACTCTTAACTCTTTGCCTTGTTCTATTTCATTAATTTTTGACGGCGGCAAAAAAAATACTATATTTTTCTCTAAATTATAAAGTATTATACTAATTCCAAGAGCTGCAGAGCAGAAACAAATAATTATTGTTATTAATCTATTTCTTACTCTCTTTTGCATTAAAGTTCTGTTTATTTTTCAATGATTTGTAATTTAAAAAATTTGCAATTAACAATATCGTTAAAACTAAAAAAGTAAATAAATATGCAGTTAATATATAGTTACTCATTAATTGCCTTTTAAAAATTCCATAATTTCCTTAGGTGAAGAATCTAAATAGAAATGTTTTAGATATTTTCCGTTTGCATCGATTAAATAGGTAAAAGATGAATGATCAAGCATATAGTTTGGGTTGTCATCATCACCATTTACACGAGCATAGAAAACCTTGAATTTATCGGTTACATCTTTTATTTGCTGCTCGTTACCGGTAAGACCTATAAATTTCGGATGAAAATGTTTTAGATATTCTTTAAGTACTATAGGAGTATCACGTTTTGGGTCAATAGTGATAAAAACAGGTAGAATATCTATTTTATGTTTATTTAAAATTTCTACAATCTCCGTCATTTTATTTAGAGAGGTTGGGCATATATCAGGACAACTAGTAAATCCAAAATAAATGAGGCTTAAATTGCCTTTCAACTCATCACTATTAAATATCTCTCCATTTTGGTCTATTAGTTCAAAATCACCGCCGATTTTTACGTTATCTTCATAGATATTAACTTGACCGGCAAGCGGTTTTTCAGGCGTTCTTAAAGATAACAACAAATATAATGCTCCTACTCCTATTAATAAGCTAATTACGATAATTATTTTTATAACATTTGATTGCATTTTCATAAGATATACTCGTTGAACTTGAAAAATTGGCTGCGTCGTCTTTGTAAGTCCTCGGATGCTCACGTATTAAATATACGCTCCGCTCCTTGGCTTACAGACTCCTTGCTCTTTTCCAAGTTGAACTTCGTATATCAACTCTTTATTTCGCAGGAGTATAATTCTTTATCTCTCAAGAAGTTCAAAATTACGACCTCTTGGTGTTTTTACACAAGTCCTAATTTTTTAGGTTTAAAATATTTTACCCAAATATCTATTAACAATTTAGTAATGATAATCGCCGAAAACATTGAAGATATAATCCCGATCGTTAATGCAACGGCAAAACCTTTTATTGCCCCGACTCCGAATATATAAAGTAAAAAAGCAACGATTAAAGTAGTTAGGTTAGAATCAAGGATAGTAGCAAACGCAGATTCAAAACCGGTTCTAATAGCATAAAGATTAGAAACTCCTTTATGCAGCTCCTCTTTAATTCTTTCGTAAATCAATACATTAGCATCAACAGCCATACCCATAGTTAGTATTATTCCTGCAATTCCCGGCAGAGTTAAAGTAGCTTGGAAAAGTGAAAGTAGAGCTAGAATATATAACAATGCAAGGCTTAGAGCTATATTGGCAAATAAACCAAGTACACCGTAAGACCAAACCATAAATATAAAAACTGCTATAAACCCTATAAGTCCTGCCTTTTTGCCTGACTCTATAGAATCAGCACCTAAATTTGGACCTATACTTCTCTCTTCAATAATTTTAAGTGGGGCAGGGAGCGAACCGGCTCGCAATAATAGTGCAAGCTCATTTGCCGACTCAACGGTAAAATTTCCTGTTATTATACCGCTCCCGCCCATAATCGCTCCGTTTATCGTTGGAGCACTTAGTAATTTATTATCTAAAACTATAGCAAGGCGTTTACCGGTATTATTTTTGGTTATTTCACCAAATATTTTACTACCTAAATTGTTGAAAGAAAAAGCAACTACCGCTTGTGAATTTTGGTCAAAAGAAGCTGAAGCGGTTGTAAGCTGATCTCCACCCAAAACAACTTTTTTCTTTATAACTACATAATACTCCCCATGACTTTCGCTATCTCCCTTAACTAGCATTGAACCTACCGGAACATGTCCTTTTACCGCTTCTTCGATATTGGCATTTTCATCAACTAAATGAAAAGTTAGCTTTGCAGTTTTCCCTAATATATTCTTCAGGTAAGAGGGATTTTCTTCGCCGGGAACTTGCAGTAATATATGCTTATCGCCTTGCTTCTGTAGTGTTGGCTCTTTAGTGCCGGTACTATCAACTCTCATGCGAACGATCTCAATAGATTGGTCTACTACCTTATTAAGTAAGTCATTTAATCTAGATTCGCTGTAGCTAAGCTTTATTTTATTTTCGTTTACTTCAGCGATAATTTCCGGATCAATTTTGTTAATTATTTTATTTAACGGCTTTAATTCTTCAGGTGATCTTACTTCTAATTGAATGCTATTTTGTCTAACTAACAGATTTTTATAGCCGATTTTATCCTCACGAAAATTTTTGCGTAAAGTGTCGGCAAGGTTTTCCATTGAATCATTTAAGTAGGTGTCAAAATCAACATCGAGTAATAAATGGGCTCCTCCTCTAAGGTCAAGCCCTAGATTTACTGAATCATGAGGCAGAAACTTAGAATTTACCTGCATAAAATTAGGTAAGGCACAAATAACTGCAAAAACCGTACATATAATTGAAAGAAAAATTTTCCACTTAGGAAGATTTTGCACCGCTTACCTTCTTATCTTTTTTGTTATTTTCTTTTTTTACTGCTACTTCTTTTGTACGACTTGTTATATCAACAATAGCACTTTTTAAAGCTTTAATACGTACGTCTTTAGCTATTTCGATTTCAATATTATTGTCATTTTCACTTACTTTAGTCACAATACCGTAAATGCCGCCATTTGTTAGAACTTCTTCGCCTTTTTTAACTTCACTTACTAATTTCTCTCTTTCTTTGCGTCGTTTTTCTTGCGGACGTAATAATAAGAAGTAAAATACGGCAAAAATTAAAACCATCGGTATTAAGCTTGTTAACCCCGATTGTAAAGAATTTGTTTCTACAGGCACTACCTCAGTTTCCTGTATCTCTATAGTGTCGTTATTATTTGCCTGATTATCTTGCGTATTTGCTGACATATGTAATTTCCTAATTGTTGCAATAGTCTTCCTGTATAACCTCTTTCTAAGGGTATACGTCAATCCGGTACTCGCATCCTCGAGTACTTTTTTGTACGCTGTGCCGTGTTTCCTACAAATTTATCCTTATTAGCTACATTATGCAAGAAGTCTAATAAAATAAAAATAGCTAGCTAAACACTTTTATGCAAGGGTAAAAATAAATAAATGGTTTGGAAGATTGAATTTATGATAAACTTACTGATGTCATTTGTGAAAGGGCGTTGTTGCCTGGACTGATAAAATCTACTCTGTCACCCCGTGGCTTGACCACGGGGTCCATAAAAACAATAAAAAATACTAATAATTTAGCATTTTTAACTGGATCCCGTGGTCAAGCCACGGGATGACAGAGGTGAAATTGATCCACACAACAACGTCATGCAGGAATGACATAAAACGGAAAAAATCACTGGAGCGGGTGAAGGGATTCGAACCCTCGACTTCGACCTTGGCAAGGTAGCGCTCTACCCCTGAGCTACACCCGCTTAAATAAAACAACGGCGTTTTAATGTAAAAAATTTAAGGGGATCAAAATTAATTACATATAAAACGCCTTAGTGCTTTTTAATCTAAGCGAATCTGAATATAAGTAATTATAAGATAAATTGCAAGTATTAAATTAGAAATTTATTGGCATTGCTAAATAAAGATAGATTATTTAATAAATCAATGCCATTGCAAGGAAATTACAAAGTAATTGACTAAGTAATCTAGTTAAAAACTCTGTAAACTAGCATTTTTTTTATTATTTTCTTAGATTGATACGCTCCTTTCAGTCGCTCAGCTCATTACGACATTTATCTTTAGTTAGCAATGCTATAAAATCTAATTTTTTAAATTGACTTTTGTTTTTATATAAAACAGTATAGTTCTTTATTAATTTTAACTAATTTGTAAAAAAATGTGTTAAGTTACGCAAAAGAGCAAAAGAGTTTAGCCCGTAATCAAAAAGAAGCAATAGGACTACTATCGATAGGTACGTTTCTTGAATATTTTGATCTCATGCTTTATGTACACATGGCGGTACTACTTAACGAGCTATTTTTTCCTGAAGCCGATGCACGAGCTTCTTCTCTATATTCTGCCATTGCATATTGTTCAACATATGTATTTAGACCTATCGGTGCTTTAATATTCGGTTGGATAGGAGATACTATAGGTCGTAAGGCAACGGTCATTATTACAACTTTTTTAATGTCGATTTGTTGTCTTATAATGGCTAATTTAAAAACTTATGCCGAAATTGGTATTACGGCAACTTTTGTAGTAACTGCGTGTCGTATCGCTCAGGGGATGTCCTCTATGGGGGAGGTAGTAGGTGCCGAGCTTTATCTAACCGAAATGAAAAAATTCCTCAACGTTATTGGGTAGTGGCTTCGCTTGTTGCTTTTGTAACTTTAGGTGCAACCGTAGCATTGGCGGTAGGAACACTTGTTACTTCTTTGGGACTTGATTGGCGTATTGCATTTTGGTTTGGGGCAGCTATTGCTATAGTTGGTGCTGTTGCAAGGACGAATCTTAGAGAGACTCCGGATTTCATTGATGCAAAAAGACGAATAAAGAAAACTGTAGCACAAGCGGGAATAGATAGTAATAGGCTAAAATCAAGCCCTATTTGGAGTGAAAAAATTAATAAACCGACAGCAATAGCTTTCTTTTTTATACATTGTGGAGCTCCGTTATGGTTTTATATTGTTTATATTTATTGCGGTAATATGCTAAAAAACTTATTTAATTACAGTGCTGCTCAAGTAATTCATCAAAATTTTATTGTTTGTGGTACAGAATTAATAAGTACAATAATTGTTACTTATTTGGTTTGTAAAATACATCCTTTAAAAGTTCTTAAGGTAAAATTAATAATATTTTCTATTGTAGCTATTATGTCTCCTATCTTACTAAACAATATTTCAAATACTATAGAATTACTTTTATTCCAATTATTTATTGTAGTATTTGCCCCTACTACTTTTCCGGCAAGTGCAGTGTTTTATGCAAGATTTCCGGTATTAAAACGTTTTACATGCGGTAGTTTTATATTTGCTTTATCAAGAGCTTTAATGTTTGCAGTTTCTTCTTTTGGAACAATTTACTTGATAGATTATTTTAATCACTGGGGATTATTATTCTTTATTATTCCAATTCTAATTGGTTATACATTTGGAGTAAATCATTTTATAAAGTTAGAGGAGGAAGCAGAGAGTTATTATTAGAAAAAGTTTTTTGTCTTTCAAGTTCGATATTAAAAACTTTTAGGCATAATTCAGCAAATTCTCGTTCTAGTTTATAATTTATATTAGCAGCGACCAAAAGAAAATTTATTAAAGTCTCTTCAATAATTTTTCTAGCTTTCTCAGGTGATTTAACTCCCAAAGTTTGCACATTATGAATTCGGTCAAATAATTTTATTAATGCTGTATTGTATCTTTTCTCTTTAATTAGTAAGTTTAGGCTTTCTCCGCTACTTATCTTCCCATAAGATTTAATTCTAGTTAGACCTTCTACGTGTTTTGCTACTTCCGATCCAAAAATTTCGATAATTTCTTCTTCAGTTAATTCGGTGTCTTCAATAGTATCATGAAGTAAAGCAGCTTACAGCATAATAACGTTATAAAGCTTAGGTGCTTCTTCAGCTACAAATTCAGCAAGCATAATTGCTACCTCAATCGGGTGCGAATAATAAGGATCGCCTGATTGACGCATTTGAGAACCGTGATATTTACGTGCATAGTAGATACCTTTTTTGATTTCGAGGATATCTATAGGATTTTCTACTTTAGTATTTAAATATTCGAGTTTATCGAGTAATTTTTTACTATAAACACAAATTTCAAACTTTTCTTTCCAAGAGCTTATATCTTCCATAAAAGTTATTTCTTATTTCATTATAATTTGTAGGCTATTAATTAAAAAATTTTAATAATAAATAGCTGCAGATTAAAAATTATTGTTATATAATTTTTAATATTAATCCTAAAGTCAAAATGTAACTATGTCAAACCATAATAGTTTAGAAGTACAAGAGTATGCACAATCTAGCTCCTTAAATAATACTAATCTAACTGCATCACAGGGTGTTAATACTAACTGTTGCAAATTTATTGTTCAAAGAGTCGAATATTAATAATAATAATCAGAATATACCAAGAGATAATAATATATCTTATGAGAATAATATTAATAATATTACCAAGTCTGAAAATCAGGATACAAGTTGTGGTATATATAAATGTCTTGGAGCTATAGCTACTGTTTGCTGTAATATGTATGTATTTTTATTTGAATAGATATCTTTCCAAACTTCGCTTCTAGAGGTAATTTATACGTCGAGCCTAGACTCGCCTGGCATTGTTGCGTGGATCGATTTCATCTTTGTCATCCTGTGGCTTGACCACGGTATCTAGTTAAAAATACTAATATTATTAGTATTTTTTATTGTTTTTATGGACTCCGTGGTCAAGCCACGGGGTGACACAGTGGGTTTTATCGGTCCACGCAACAATACCTACTCGTATCCTCACGTACTTCTACGTACGCTGTGGTGGTACGCACTTCCATGTCTTTAAATTCCTCTCTATAAGCTGGTTTGGAAAGACACCTAATAAACAATTACACTAAAAAAATATGAGCAAGGCTTAAGAAAGTTAGGAAACCTAGAGCATCGGTTATGGTTGTTAGAAATACGCCGGAGCCTGCAGCGGGATCTATATCAAAATAATGCAGTATTATAGGAATAGCAGAGCCGAATAATCCGGCTACTAAAAAATTTAAAATAACTGCAATAGCAAAAATAACGCTAAGATTTAAGTCAAGCAACATCACAAAGCTAAGTCCTGCTCCGATAATTGCAAGTACAAAACCGTTAAAAGCCGATACAGCTATTTCTTTTAATATAACTTTATTGACATTATTATAATGAATATCTTTATTAGCAAGGGCTCTAACCGTAACGGTCATGGCCTGTGTTCCGGCATTTCCGCCCATTGAAGCTACAATAGGCATAGTGGCTGCAAGCGTTACAAGTTTTGCAATAGTGTCGTTAAAATGGTTAATGATAAGTGAGGTCATGCAGGCAGTGATTAGATTAACAAAGAGCCAAGGAAAACGATGTTTAACGGTATAAAATACATTGAAGAAAGTATCTTGAGTGTGTACCCCGCTTAATGATAATATATCTTTTTCGGCTTGTTCTTCGATAATATAAATTATATTATCGATTGATACGCTACCTACTAACTTACCGCTTTTATTTACTACCGGTACAATAGTTAAAGCATATTGTCTAAAAATGAAGCTTAATTCATTTAAGTCGGTAAAGGCATCTGCAAGCTTAAAATCTTTGCTCATCAAATCTTTTATTAATTCATTTTTTTTGCCTTTAATTAGCGTGCTAAGAGAAATAATACCGATAGGGCGTAATTTATTATCCGTAACGATTGCCGCATAAAAGTTATTCTTTACGTTCTTGATAAAATTTAATGATTCCTCGACCGTCCATCCTTCTTGAAGATTAATAAAATCTCGCTCAATTACCCTACCTACCGTATTTTCGGGATATGTACAACCTACGGTAATTTGGTGTTTTTTTTCTTTAGTGAGATTACTTAGGATAAGGTCTTTTATATCATCGTCTAGATCGATTACTACTTCAATAGCATCTTCTATAACTAGCTTATTGATTAATTCTGCAGATTTTTTTATGCCTAAAGTTTCTATTATTAAAGGTTTACTATAAGCATTTAACGATACTAACGTTTCAGGCTTAATTTCATCCTGTAATAAAGGAATAATTATTTTATATGTTTTATTGTTAAGATTATCTAAGAAATCAGCTAAATCGGCATAATGAAGCTTGGCCAGCCTGCTTGCAGCAGCATCATAATTATGATCTTCAATCAAATCATTAATTTGATCAAAAATCTCGGCAAATTGATCATGATGATCAGGTAAGATGCTTTTAAATATATTGAAATTAGGCATGGCCTATTTACCTAATAGTTTATTATAGACTTATTATAATTATTTAAAACTGATTTAGTTAGGCTGTGCCTAGGTTTGACGCAAGGTGGTATACAATTTGATAATCAATATAAATCACAGAGTACAAATAAGCAATAGTTTTTTATTTATCGGAAGATCCACATTGGATAATGTTGACAAGCCTAACATGTTAATTATATCCTTAAATTAGTATATTTTTATTAGGATATTAGAAGGGGCTTATGAATAATCAGGAAGTGATTGGTGCAATTCAGGATGATGATCTAGAAGAGGTTCAAAAGTTATTGCAAGCAGGGGTAAACCCTAATACATTAGACGAATATGATAATCCTTGTATTCGTTCTGCTATAAACAATGAAAATTTAAATATTGTTAATGCTTTATTAGATAAAGGGGCTAATCCGAATGTAATTGACAAAATTAAAAACCCTATAATTTTAGAGGCTATAAGACATAAAAAGTTAGATATAATTAATAGTTTATTAGAAAAAGGTGCTAATCCAAACATGTTGGACCAAAATGAAAACCCCATTCTTTTATCAGCATTACCAAGAGGTGTGGGTATTGTTAATGCGTTACTAAATAATGGAGCTGATCCTAATCAAGTGGATAAAAATGGTAATACTGCTCTAAGTATTATATTAGAGCGTACAGGAGATATAAAAATAGATGTAACCGCACTATTAATCGAAAAAGATAAAGCTCTTAATTTAAGAAATAGTAATGGTGAGACTTTCTTACATTTAGCAGCTCAACAGGGAAAAATGCAGCTGTTTGATAAATATCTTGATTACTATCAAACAGTGAATATTACCGATAAAGCGGGATATACTCCGCTCTATTGGAGCAAGTTATTTGGACATACCGAAATCTCCGATATGTTAAATAAACGTGCAGAAGAGTTGAATGAGACGGCATATACAAAAATTACAAAAACAGAACGTTTTGAAGATTTACTACCAAGACCTAAAATTGCATTAAGTTATAATCTCGAAATTGGAGGATGATATGCAAATGAAGAGAAAAAAAGCTTACTTATCAAGGTGGAGATGTAGAATATATTGATTTCAGAGTAATAGTACCTGAATCAGTTAATAATGATAAAGAGAAGAAGATTAATGAAGAGGTAATAAATGAAGCAAAACAAAAAGCAAAAGAATTGTTAGCCGGTAAGGATGCATTAGTTATTCCAGGCAATAATAGAGAAGTTGATAAGGAAGTAGCTAAGCATTTTGGAGGGGACGTAAACATAAAAACAGGTCAACCTGATTTTGCACGTTCTCTTGCTAAAATGGTTATGGCAGAAGTTGCTATAGAAAAAGGGATGCCGATAATGGGAATTTGCGGGGGGCATCAAATTATTAATACCTATCTTAAAGGAAAAATAGCTACTGCACCTGATCATGAACATGATTCTATAATTATTGAACCTACTTCAGAATTAGCATCAATAATAAAAATGAATTCCCCGTTAAAAGAAATACCAAAACAAAACTTTGGGGCTAGTCATAGTAATATGGTACAAGAAATAGGGGGAAAAGATAGGCTGATAGATAAAAAAGAGTTACTAAAAGTATCAGCTACAACCAAGCACGGAGAAATAGAAGGAACGGAATCACAGTTTGGCGCACCGATTCGTACTTTTCAGTTTCATCCTGAAATGTTCAGTTCAGAGCCTAAATATTCAATTAAAGAGGTGGTGCGTGATAAAAAAATTTTTCATCATTTGTACAATCAGCACAAACATTTGCCAATAAGAAAAAGCTAGGAGTAAATATAGAATCCAAAGTACCGAAACAGAAAAGCTTTAGAGCCATAATCTCAGAACAAAGAAAAGAAACGCCTACAGAAAGAGGTCGCTAATTTGACTTTGTGAAAAACCGGCGAGTGGTGCGGTCGAGAAGACTTGAACTTCCAATCTTTTTATAGAACAGCACCCTCAATGCTGCGCGTCTACCAATTTCGCCACGACCGCTTAAGTTTTACTCTATAGCAGATTATGAGTAAAATATCAATAGAGTTGTTTCTATGTCATTTTCGCTTTTCTATATCATTCCCGCGGAGGCGGGAATCCAGAAAAAAGTATGAATACAGCAAATTTTTAAAATTAAAAGCTCGATTTATCCCGCTTTATGCTGGATTCCTGCTTTCGCAGGAATGACATATAATACCTCTTCACGATGACAATCCTACGACAAACTCACTACAAAACTAGGCATAATCGATTGTTTAATAGCAGCTTTCGTTAAACTATCTAGTTTTTCATCACTATTATCAAAATTACTATGATATTCTCTAGAATTTCCGGTTAACACTAGGCCAGAATCTATACCAAGGCGATTTGCTGCAAGTATATCGGTGTAAAAAGTGTCACCAATCATTAACATACGATTCTTAGGGGTATTATGACATTCTTTTAAAATCTTGCTATATATGTCTTCATATGGTTTACCGCTATAAATTACTTTTTCGCCAAGCTGCTTTATTTTCTCGGCATAATAGCCGCTACAATATCTATAAATACCGTGTTGATTTATTCCAAGGTCAGGATTAGCACAAATATTGACCATTTTACGTTGTACAACAATTTTAAATAACTCATCGAATTCGTTTAAATTTAAATTTTCGTTTTCGTCTCTGTAAATAGTCATTAAGAAAATATTAGCTTTGTTAATATCATCAGTGATAGGACATTGAATTCCGTTTATTATATCATTTTCTAAATGTCCTAAGTGATATATTATCGGCTTTTCAATACCGAATCGTTCTTTACTTTCTAAAATCATTTCTACTGCTATTTCACCTGAGCTAGTAATCATTTCAGGTAACACGTTTACTCCCCAAGATTTAATTGTTTGATGCAGCGAAAAAATATTTCGTGGAGCATTAGTAACAAAATATACTTTTTTCCGTTTAATAATTTTATTAATATTTTCTACGACGCCCGGATAAGTATGTCCTCCTTCGATTATTACACCCCAAAGATCAAATAAAAACACGTCATAATCATCAATTACGTCGAAAATATTTTTTAACTTTAATGTATTCATTGTTATCTCACTAATTTGGTATTGCAAAATAAAGCTTGCTGTCATCCCGTGGCTTGACCACGGTATCTAGTTTAAAAATATTAATATTATTAGTATTTTTTATTGTTTTTATGGACTCCGTGGTCAAGCCACGGGGTGACACAGTGAATTTTAGACGATGTCAGTCTTTATTTTGTTATCTCGCTAATTTTAAATCAAGAAACTTTACTATTCTAATAAGTTACGTTATAGTTATTTTTATTGTTTCTAGCAACAAATAAATATTGTGTCGGATTATGTCGGAAATTGAAGAAAAATTTAATGAATCATCATATGGTGCTGATTCTATAAAGGTTTTAAAAGGTCTTGAAGCCGTAAGAAAAAGACCGGGAATGTATATCGGGGACGTTGGAGACGGGTCGGGTCTACATCATATGATTTATGAAGTAGTCGACAACGCTATCGACGAGTCGCTTGCCGGTTATTGTGATCTAGTAAAAGTAACATTAAATAAAAACGGTTCGGTAATCGTATCTGATAACGGGCGAGGTATACCCGTTGAAATTCATGAAGAAGAAGGAATATCGGCAGCTGAAGTTATTATGACGCAGCTTCATGCCGGCGGTAAGTTTGATCAGAATTCTTATAAGGTTTCAGGTGGCCTACATGGTGTAGGCGTATCGGTTGTGAATGCTCTTTCAGAGTGGCTTGAATTACGTATTTGGCGTAATAATAAAGAATATTTGATTAGATTTAATAATGGTATAACAGAAGCTCCGCTTGCGGTTGTCAAAGAAAATATTGATAAAAAAGGTACGGAAGTTACTTTTTTTCCGTCTGTAGAAACATTTACTAATATAGAATTTGATTTCGGCACTATAGAGCATCGTCTTCGTGAGCTTGCTTTTTTAAATTCAGGTGTAAAGATTTTACTCGTCGATAATCGCTTTGAAGAAGTTAAAGAAGTAGAGTTTTATTATACAGGCGGTATAGAAGCTTATGTAAAATATATAGACAGAGCGAAGCATGCTATCCATCCCTGTATAGTAGTTAATACGGAGAATGCTGAGTCCGGTATAAGTCTTGAGCTTGCGATGCACTGGAACGATTCTTATCACGAAAATATTTTATGCTTTACTAATAATATTAGGCAGCGTGACGGCGGAACTCATCTTAGTGCTTTCAAATCAGCGATAACACGTGTTATTACCTCTTACCTTGATACTACGGGTCTTAATAAAAAATCTAAAAATGACTTTAGCGGTGAGGATACTAGAGAAGGCTTATGTTGTGTACTTTCCGTTAAAGTTCCTGATCCTAAATTTTCCTCTCAAACAAAAGATAAGCTAGTAAGCTCCGAAGTACGACCGGTTGTTGAAAATGCCGTTTATACAAAGGTTCTTGAGTGGTTTGAAGAGCATCCGGCGGAATCAAAGGCAATTATAGCTAAGATTATGGAAGCAGCTAATGCTCGTGAAGCTGCTAGAAAAGCGAGGGAGCTAACTCGAAGAAAATCAGCCTTAGAAGTCTCGAACTTACCTGGTAAGCTTGCCGATTGCCATGCAAAAGATCCGGCAATTTCAGAATTGTTTATTGTTGAGGGAGACTCTGCGGGTGGTACTGCAAAGCAGGGTAGGGATAGTAAAATTCAGGCTATATTGCCTCTGCGTGGTAAAATTTTGAACGTTGAGCGAGCAAGGTTTGACAAAATGCTCGGTTCGGATCAAATCGGTACGTTAATTACAGCTCTTGGAATTAGTGTTGAGCGAGAATTTTCTTTAGAAAAGCTTAGATACCATAAAGTTATTATTATGACCGATGCTGATGTTGACGGATCGCATATTAGAACGTTATTGCTTACATTTTTCTATCGTCATATGCCTGAGTTAATAAATAAAGGCTATCTATATATAGCCCAGCCACCGCTTTATAAGGTAAAGAAAGGAGCAGCCGAGCTTTATTTAAAGAATGAGCAAGCTTTGCAAGATTATTTGATAAAATCAACTATCAATGATGCAACCTTAACTCTAGACGGTAAAGAGCAGTTAGTAGGTGATAATTTAGAAGAGCTAATTAATAAAGTAGTTAAGTTTAACGGCTTGCTTGATCATGCTAGCAAAAAATTTAATCGCTCAATTACTGAAATTCTTGCAATTAATGACTTGCTTAATAACAAAATATTTGAAGCTGAAAGTGATTTAAGACTTGAAAAAGCTTTAGATGTTTTAAATAGCCTAGAAGAATCGTCTGATAAAACTAATTGGGAAATTTTAAAACATGAAAATAAAATAGAGTTTTTCCGTTTTAGCAGAGGCTTAAAAGAAAGTAAAATATTGTTGAAAGAGCAGTTGGAATCATTTGAGTTTGTACAAATATTAAAGCTTGCTTTAACAATTTTTGATATATTCAGTAAGCAATTAAAGCTTATAGTGAAAAGTCAGGAATTCGGTATTTTAACACCAAGCCGGTTATTAAATACCATTATAGAATGTGGGAAAAAAGGAATAAACATCCAGCGTTTTAAGGGTCTTGGTGAGATGAATTCCGACCAATTATGGGAAACTACTCTTGACCCTGCAAAAAGAACTTTGCTTCAGGTAAGAGTTGCGGAGGTCGATGAAGCGGAGGGCATTTTCTCTACTTTAATGGGTGATGTTGTTGAACCTCGTAGATTATTTATCCAAGCTAATGCTTTAAATGTCGTGAATTTGGACGTGTAGTATAATTGGTGTCATCCTGTGGCTTGACCACGGGATCCAGTACTTAAAAAGTCTAAATATGGTAAATTTTTAAAATTAAAAGCTCGATTTATCTCGTTTTATGCTGGATCCCGTGGACAAGCCACGGGATGACATGGGATTAGAGTTCATCCATGCAGGAATGACATAACAAAAATTTATGCAAAAATTAATTATTCACG
The DNA here is from genome assembly GCF_000828125.2 of Rickettsia asembonensis. Classification (NCBI taxonomy): domain Bacteria; kingdom Pseudomonadati; phylum Pseudomonadota; class Alphaproteobacteria; order Rickettsiales; family Rickettsiaceae; genus Rickettsia; species Rickettsia asembonensis. The sequence continues at coordinate 23,294 of NZ_JWSW01000010.1, forward strand.
GCGGTAAACCTCTTAAAGGTAGTATTAATATTAGCGGTGCTAAAAATGCCGTGTTACCTATTATGGCGGCGTCTATTCTTACCGATAAACTACATATTACTAATGTCCCCAAATTAACTGATGTTAGTACTATGAAAGATTTGCTCCGAAGCCACGGGGCAGAGATTGAAATAATAGAACATCAAGATGAATTTGAACTTATAATTAATGCCGGAAATATAAATAACTTTACCGCAAATTATGAAATAGTTCGTAAAATGAGAGCATCGATTTGGGTGCTTGGTCCTTTGCTTACCAAATACGGTAAAGCAAAAGTATCGCTTCCTGGTGGTTGTGCTATTGGAGCAAGGCAAGTAGATTTGCATATTGCCGTATTAAAAGCTATGGGGGCTACGATTGAAATAGAAGACGGTTATATTAATGCTTCAAGTAAAGGACGCTTAAAAGGTACTCATTTTGTTTTTGATAAAGTTTCTGTAGGTGCTACAATTAATGCAATACTTGCAGCTGTTTTAGCAGAGGGGGAAACCATACTTTTTAATTGCAGTCTGGAGCCGGAAATAGTTGATTTATGTAATTGCCTTATCAAAATGGGAGCCGATATTGCAGGTGTCGGCACTAGCGAAATAACAATTAAAGGTAAGGCTTCTTTAAATAAAGCGAGCTATAAAATACTTTCTGATCGTATTGAAGCCGGTACTTATATGTTTGCGGCAGCTATTACTAAAGGTGATGTAAAAATTTGTGGGATTGATTACCATATTATAGAAAATATAGCTTTAAAACTTATTGAAACGGGTATAAAAGTTGTGCCGATCGATAACGGTGTCCAAGTAACTTATGAAGGGAAGTTAAATTCAGTTGATTTAGAAACTAATCCCTATCCCGGCTTTGCTACTGATTTACAAGCACAATTTATGAGCCTTATGACGCTTAGTAGCGGTGTTTCAATGATCACCGAGAATATTTTTGAAAATCGTTTCATGCATGTCCCTGAATTATGTAGAATGGGAGCAGATATAGTAGTACGAGGTAATAAGGCGGTCGTTCGAGGTGTAGAAATGTTAAAAGGAGCAGAAGTTATGGCAAGTGATCTTAGAGCTTCAGTATCGTTAATACTCGCCGGTCTTAGTACTAATAGCAAAACCGTATTACACCGAATATATCACTTGGATCGTGGCTTTCAAGATTTAGAAAAAAAATTAAGTAATTGCGGTGCGGATATAAAAAGAGTATAATAAGTCAATTGGTGTTATGAGGTTCTACCTCTGTCATCCCGCGAGCTTGTAGCGGGATCCAGCTTAAAATACTAATTAATTAGTATTTTAAATTATTTTTCTGGATCCCGTGGTCAAGCCACGGTATGACACTGAAAAATTTTAACGGAGAAAATTATGGCAAGAATTACGGCAGAAGATTGTAATAAAATTATACCGGATAGGTTTCGGCTTGTTGTACTAGCAACAAGATATGCTAAATTATTAAATTATAAAGTAGAAACTAATCAAATCAAAAAAGAAAAGCGCGATAAACCTCCTGTTATCTCATTACGTAGAATTGCTGCCGGAAAAGTATCGGTAGAACAGTTAGAACAAGACATAATAAACAGTCTGCGTACAAAAACTATGATAGAGCCAATTGTTAATCAGGATGAATCAGAAGATATAGAAGAAAAATTTGAGTATTTACCCGAGGTTTGTATAACTGAAGATCACTCTGATTTGGACGATCAAATCTTTTTTGATGACGCTAGTGATGATTTTGAAGATAAGTAAATGATTATAGGGATTGGCACTGATATAGTACAAATTCCTAGAATCGAAAAAATATTACATTTATATCCGGAACTTTTTGCTAAAAAAATTCTAACTTCAAAGGAGTTAGCACAGTTTAGTTTATTGGACAAAACAGGTCATGCTGTATTTTTAGCAAAGCGTTTTTCTGCTAAAGAAGCTGTAAGTAAAGCCTTTGGAGTCGGTATAGGTCAAGGTATAAATTTAAAAGATATTACTATACTAAATGATAATTTGGGCAAGCCTATAGTAGAAGTTAGCTCAAACTATACAAAAAAACTCCCACCTTTTAATATTCACCTTTCTCTTTCTGATGATTATCCTATATGCGTAGCGTTTGTTGTAGTCGAGGGCGGTTTATAACGTCATTCTTGGTGAGAGATGTTTACGTGACCTATATGTCATTTCCGCATGGTATTGTTGTGTGGACCTGTTTATTCGTCATTGCGAGGAAAAACTGCAAGTTTTGACGAAGCAATCCAGTAAAAATGCTAATTTATAGCATTTTTTTAATTATTTTCTGGATTGCCACGCTCCTTTCAGTCGCTCGCAATGACGATTTAGGTGTCCATGCAACAAGACCTCGCAGGGATGACATTAAAAGTGAATGATATTAAATAAATTACGATCCGGCTTTGCTGTCTGCTTTAGGTAACATAATTTTTAAATCGGCTTTAGCTTCTAAATCAGAAATATATTTCTTTAGCACTTCTGCAGCTAATATATTATCAATAGTTACTTTTGCTTCTTCTTTTGTTGGAATAGGCACAGGTTTTTTCTCAAGTACTTTGATAATATGCCAACCGAAATCGGTTTTTACAGGAGTTGAAACTTCATTTACTTTTAAAGCAAAAGCTTTCTTCTCAAATTCCGGTACTAACTGTCCAGGTTGATTTAATAGAATATAACCTATAACTCCGCCGTTTGAAGCTGAAGCTTTATCAAGAGATGATTCTTCTGCAAGCTTAGTGAAATTTCCGCCTTTGCTTAATTTGGTCTTTATATCGTTAGCTTCTTTTTGGGATTTAACTAAAATATGAGCAACTTTTATTTGCTTTTTACCTTTAAGATTACCGACATATTTATTATATTCGTCATCAAACATCTTATCTGTAATATTAGATTTTATATAATTTGCCAGTAATTCTTGTTGAGCTAATTGATTTTTTGCATTTTCAAGTTTTTCTTGGAATTCTTTAGAAGAAGTAATATTTGACTTAGCAACTTCTTCTTTTAACAAAAGATTATTAACATAAATTTTTATTAATTTTTCCTGATCTTGCGGTGGAAAATCATCAAAATTTTTGATTGTTTCACCTGATTGAAGATTAAGCTGAGGCTTAAATTCTTTCATAATTTGCGATTCTTTTACTTCGCCGCCTTTATAGGTAGCAACTACTTTGTCTTTATTGGCAAAAGCAATACCGGAAAGCATGCTAACTGATAAAAATATAACAGATAATTTTTTCATTTATGACTCATAATTGTGTTAAACATAAGCTTAAATTTTATAAAAATAATATATAACCGTCAACAGCTATTTGAGAATATAATAATAATTTACAAATATTTGTAGTAAAAAAATGCCTTTCAATAAAAAATTATTCATTTAAATAAAATTATAACATTTGATAATTTTATAAAATATACCTATATTTAAGTACTAAAAATATCATAAGGACTTTAATGCTTTCTATTTTAAAAAAATTTTTCGGTACTGCAAATGATCGTACTATAAAAAAACTATTTTCTGAAATTACAAAAATTAACTCGCTTGAGCCTGCTATACAAAAATTATCAGATGAGGAGTTAAAAAATAAAACTGTAGAGTTTAAAGAAAAGCTTAAAAACGGAGCTACTTTAGACGATATAGTATATGAGGCGTTTGCGGTAGTTAGGGAAGCGGCTAGAAGAGTTTGTGGTATGCGTCATTTTGACGTTCAGCTTATAGGTGGTCTTATATTACACCGAGGCATGATTACCGAAATGCGTACCGGTGAGGGTAAGACCTTAGTTGCAACGCTTCCTGCTTATTTAAATGCTTTAACCGGAAAAGGTGTACATGTTGTAACCGTGAATGATTATTTGGCAAGCCGTGATTCTGCTTCCATGGGTAAAATTTACAATTTTTTAGGTTTATCGGTTGGATGTATTGTTGCTGGTATGCCTGATGAAGCAAAACGAGACGCCTATAATGCCGATATTACTCATGCAACAAATAACGAACTCGGTTTCGACTATTTAAGGGATAATATGAAGTATAGCTTGCAGGAGCGAGTACTTCGTCCTTTTAATTTTGCTATTATCGATGAGGTTGATTCGATTTTGATAGATGAAGCAAGAACTCCGCTAGTTATCTCAGGTCCGGTTAATGATAATTCAGAATTATACGATAAAATTGATAAAATTGTACGCCTGCTTAATACAAGTGATTTTGAAAAAGACGAAAAATTAAAAACTATCAATTTAACGGAAACCGGTATTACACATATAGAATCACTTTTAAGTAAAGAACATCTTATAAAGCCTGATTCCGGTTTATATGATTTTGAGAATCTAACTTTAGTACATTATGTTAATCAAGCCTTAAGAGCTCATAATATGTTTACTATTGATGTAGATTATTTGGTGCGTGAAGGTAAAGTAATGATTATCGATGAATTTACCGGTCGTGTAATGGAGGGGCGTAGATATTCGGAAGGGTTACATCAAGCATTAGAAGCAAAAGAAAATGTAAAAATTCAAAATGAAAACCAAACTCTTGCATCAATTACTTTCCAAAACTATTTCCGTAATTATCCTAAATTATCAGGTATGACCGGTACGGCTATGACCGAAGCACCTGAATTAAAAGACATATATAATCTCGATGTGGTTGCAGTTCCAACCCATAATAAAGTTACAAGGCTTGACCTTGATGATGAGATTTACGGTAGTAAAAAAGAAAAATATGATGCTATCTTAAAGCTAATTAAGGATTGTTACGATCGTGGTCAGCCTATACTTGTCGGTACGATAAGCATAGAAAAGTCAGAAGAGCTTTCAAGCGTTTTAAATAAAGAAAAAATCCCTCACAAAGTATTAAATGCTAAGTTTCATGAGCAGGAAGCTTTTATTATTGCTCAAGCAGGTAGGTTTAAGGCAGTAACGATTGCAACCAATATGGCAGGGCGAGGTACTGATATTATGCTTGGCGGTAATCCTGAAATGTTAATAGAACATCTGGATAAAGAACATAATTATGAAGTTAAAATAGCTGAAATAAAAGCTCAAATTGCCGAAGAAAAAAAGCAGGTTATTGAAGCGGGCGGCTTATTTGTGATAGGTACGGAAAGGCATGAAAGCCGTAGGATAGATAACCAGCTAAGAGGAAGATCGGGTAGACAAGGTGATCCAGGAAAAACTAAGTTTTTCCTATCGCTTGATGATGATTTAATGCGTATTTTTGCATCAGATCGTATATCAGGAGTTCTTAAAACACTTGGATTGAAAGACGGAGAGGCTATCCACCATCCGATGATTAGTCGTTCACTTGAGAAAGCTCAGCAAAAAGTGGAAGGACATAACTACGAGATGCGTAAAAATTTATTACGTTTTGATGATGTCATGAATGACCAACGTAAGATAATATACGAGCAACGTACTGAAATTATTAAATCTAAAGATAGTCACGGTTTCTTAAATAGTACTACTGAGGAACTCGCTAAAAAGATAGTATTAACTTTTATGCCGGTAGGCTCTTATAGAGAAGATTGGGATATAGAAAATTTAAGCGTAGAATTACATCGTGTCTTTTCTATGAAATTTGATCATAATTTAGTAAGTAAAAATGATGTAACGGAAGAAGAAATCACGAAAATCGTTATACAAACGGCTCATGATATATATAAGTCAAAAGAAGAAGCTTATAGTAGCGAGTTAATGTATAATGCCGTGAAGTATATTTTACTAACTACTCTCGATCAAGTTTGGAAAGATCATTTATATAGCTTAGATCATTTAAGACAAGGCATATCGCTTAGAGCTTATGCTCAAAAAGACCCTCTTAGCGAGTATAAAAGAGAAGCATTTAATTTATTCGAGCAGATGCTCAATAATTTAAAAGAATTATTTATTCAAACAGTATATCACTTCCATATCGACTTAAAACATATTCAAAAAGAAGATGTTTCGCTTGAGCATAAAAAACTTCAGAAAAATATGCGAGAAAGTCGGGAGGATCCGGCATTTAGTAAATATAATGCAGGAAGTAGCCTTGAGACTAACCTTAAACCAGTCGTATCACGTATTGACCCAAAAGATAGAAACCCTGATGATCCTACTAGCTGGGGGAGGGTATCTCGTAATGAGCTATGCCCGTGCGGTTCAGGCAAGAAATATAAATATTGTCACGGTGCAAATGAATAGATGAAAACCTATAATACCCTACGATTTTTACTCTATGTCATTCCCGACTTTAGCGGTATTGTTGCATGGATCAGTTTATGTCATTCCCGCGTAGACCGATAAAACCCACTGTGTCACCCCGTGGCTTGCTAACTAGGTCCATAAAAACAATAAAAAATACTAATAATTTTAGTATTTTAACTGGATCCCGTGGTCAAGCCACGGGATGACAGAGGTGAAGTTGGTCCACGCAACAACGCCTTCCCGCGTAGGCGGGAATCTAGTAAAACATATAAAAAACTTGTTTTTTATATGTTTATTTTATCAAATATGTAACTTCTATATCAATATTGAAGTTATTTTTCTGGATTCCCGCTTTCGCGGGAATGACATAAGAGTATTATAATGAAAACCACTTTACTGAACGTTCTCTAAAAATCCAAGCTAGGCTTAATTTTACAGTGCAGCAAATCTTAGATATTGCCCAAGATAAAATCGCTATGATTATCTTGTATGGTTCGTTTGCTAGAGGTGATTGGGTACGTGATTTACCTAACGGTTACTATAGTGATACCGATATTTTGATAATTCTGAAAAAAGGTAAATATAAAGGATATACTGCTTTAAGATTAAAAGATAATATATATAAAAGATTTAAAAAAACCGGAGTAATAAAAGATCAGATTATCCCATATGATTCGCGAATATCGATAATTCTAGAGTCAATAGATGAAGTAAACAGGCAATTAGAAATAGGGTGTTATTTTTACACAGATATTAAAAAAGAAGGCATCCTTTTATACGATAGCAAGGAATTTACCTTAAGCGAAGCTAAAGATTTACCTTGGAGCGAGATGAAAGAAATTGCTAAAGATTATTACGAAGAATGGTTTAAACATGCTAACGAATGTCTTATTGATGTTCATAATATTTTACTAAGAGATAATTTAAATAAATGTGCTTTTGAGTTACATCAAGCTATGGAAAGTCTTTATAGCACTATTTTATTAGTTTTTTCTAATTATAAACCGAAGTCACATGATATAGAAGAATTAGGTAGTATGGCAGGAAATTACGATAATGAATTATGGACGGTATTTCCTCAGTTAAATGAAGAACAAAAAAATGTTTTGAGTTGCTTCAAAAGGCATATGTTGATGCGAGATATGATGAAAACTATAAAATTACTAAAGAACAGCTTTTATACTTAATTGAGAGAGTAGAAAAACTTAATGAAATCACCGAAAGAATTTGCTTGAAGCGAATTGGTTGATGCTTATCAAATTGTGTTGACAAAAGGCATGCAAAATTTCATAATACTAAGTATATGCAGAAACAATATTATTTTGAATTTAATCGTGAGAAAAATGCTGTCTTAATACAAGAAAGAGGGGTAAGTTTTGAGCAGGTAATTACTTTAATAGAGCAAGAAGATTATGTATTAAATATACAAAATCATCCTAATCAAGATAAATATCCAAATCAAAAAATATATATAGTTGAAATAGATGGATACTGTTATTTAGTACCGTGTGTTATAAAGGAAGATAAAGTCTTTTTAAAAACAATTATTCCAAGTAGAAAAGCTACTAAAGAATATATAAAAGCTAAAGGTAAAAAACTATGAAGAAATATAAATTAACAGAGGAAGAGCAAGAAATATTAGATTATTTTGAAAAAGGTGAACTTGTAAAACTACCTGAAGAAGAGCTAAAAAAGCAAAAAGAGATAGCTAAAATTGCAGCTGCTAATTTTTTTAAAAAATCTGAAAGAATTAATATTAGATTGCCGTTACATGATTTGAATCATATAAAAAGAGTGGCAGCACAAGAAGGAATACCTTATCAAACTCTTATTGCTAGCGTTCTACACAAATACGCATCCGGGTATTTAAAGTTAGATAAATTTATTTAACGAGTAATTTCTTTATGTAGAATATGATAAAGGAACTATTAAAGTGTAATTTAACTCTGTTATCAAAAGATATCAAGTCTTATGTAAATCGATATGATTTTGAAAATGTTTTAAAAGAAGCTATCTCTCTTGATAGAGCAGATGTAATAAAAGGTTTAAATAAATTACGGGCAGTATCTACTACTGAATTATTTTCAGCATCTTCAAATAATGCAATAAAAGTTGTAACTGGCTAGTTAAAGCAAAAAAAGCAAACGTTAATATGTGTTGTGATGTTTTTAAGGACACTCCTTTAAATACAGCTGCACATTATGAAGTGGCAGAATATCTAATAGCAAAAGGAGCTGCAGTAAACGGTTACGAGGGAGCTTTGCTAGGACCGCCTTTATATGAAGCTGTAAGCGGTAAGTACTTGAATGTAGCAAAACTATTACTTGAGAAAGGAGCTGCGGTTGATCAAAGAAAATCCGGAGAAACACCTTTACATGCGGTTGCTAAAAACGTTCGATATACTTCTAAAAATATTACGGATGATGAAATATATAAACTGTTATTATCATATGGTGCCGATATTAATGCAAAAGTAGAATTTAGAGGAGTAGGGTTTAGTATATATGACGGAAAAACAGTATCAGAAATAGCAGAATTTAAAGTAGCGTTAGCCGGTGAAAGTGAATAATAACGGAAGAATAATCATTTTCTGAGATATTACTAAACGGTAGTTATTGACAAGTTTAGGAAAAAGTTTTATATTCTTCACAAGTTTAAGAAAAAGTTAATAGTGTATGTCTAAAGCTAAAGCAAAAACCGCTTCCAAAAATAATCCGACTTCTAGGGAACAGGCTAAAGAATATTTTCATAACGGTCAGAAAATCAAACCGGTAAAGCTTATTGCTGCTCAAAATTCCTTTCTAGCTGCTGAATATGAATCTTCCGGGGATTTAGTCGTAGGAAGTAACGGTCAGCCATTGCCTTGGGGATTAGTTAAAAGCTTATCTTAATTACTTACAAACAATATATCTTCTACACAATCGGGGGCATAGCTCAGGGGTAGAGCATCTGCTTTGCACGCAGAGGGTCAAGGGTTCGATTCCCTTTGCCTCCACCAGTTCCTACAAGGGTTTCAGAGCTTTTTGAAATTTAGCAAAAACTTTGAATGCTCCTTTTATGTTCCAAAATGTCTAATTTTTGTATTAAATCTCTTTTAAATTCCGAATTTTAAATATCATCAAAAAAACTAACTTTGTATATTCCTTAAATTCTTCTCAGCTTATTTATTCATACTTTTAGTTAAATTTCTATTGCATTCTTAAAACTCCTTATTATTATTCTGTCTATAAGCTCATTTTTAACAAAATATTAAAATTTATAGAATTTAATAAGGAATAGATTATGAAAGAATTAATAAAGTATCTAAGAGATAGGGGATTGGTTGAGGAAGCACTTTTGTTGAGTAAAGGAAGCCATGTTCTTAATCTTTCATACAATAAAATGGATAAGCTAAAAATAAAAGAGGTAATGGAATTTTTAAAAACTAACACTATTATTACTACTCTTAATCTTTTCATGAATAAAATAGATAATATAGAAGCAGTAGAGATAGCTGAAGTTTTAAAAAAAATAATACTATTACGTATCTTGATTTAGGGAGTGTTGA
>NZ_JWSW01000011.1:0-31628 GCF_000828125.2 Rickettsia asembonensis
TACTACATATGTAGATAAAGTCCTGTAATTCTCTGCTTAATTCCTTATCTCTCAACACTTCCTTAGTAATTGGAGAATTTGCAGTAAATTTATCAATATTATTGCGTACTAAATCAAGAGGTTTTAGAAAAAAACTATTAAACATTTCTAAAGCCGAGGCAGGAGCCCAACCTAATTCCTTTTTAGTATCTTCTTTTAAATTATTATCTGTTACTGTTTGATTAGTATAAGCATTTTTAGTTTTTTCATTTTTCCTAAGTTTTCTATAAGTTATTTTTCTAACGCATATTTCAGGATTACTGAGTAAAAATTTCCCATCGATCTTTAATTCACTAATTATAAAATTAGCAATATAATTAACTCTTTCTAAATTAAATTTCTTTTGTTGACCGGTTTTGTCGAAAGAATCTTTTAATGCATTTACTATTAATGCAGCACTATTATCTTCAAACTCAATCAAATCTTCAAAATCATTTTCTGAAAACCCTACTCGTACAACTTTACCTAGAACATAAGCACCGGTAGATATAACCATTGAGTTATCTATAAGATTCATATCTTCATCAAGCGTTAGTGCAACGACCGGAGTTAATACAGGGTTTTGCGGTTCTTAGAGCCATACAAAATTTTAGGTTTTACATTAAATAATTCATTGATTTTTTCTTCAATAGCAATTTCAGCTTCAGTCCAATTTAAATAACTAAGATATAGATGCCAATGAACACATATGTCATAATCCGGTAATTCTGCTTTTAATTTTTCCTTATTAAATTTTTCAAAAGGTGCATCTTGTAACAGAAAAAGAGAGTCTTTTTTATTAATTTCTTTATAAAACTCTTTTTGCTGAGTAGTATGTTTTTGTGCATAAGCGAAGTAACTATTTAAAGTTTTATTTTTAGGAGGAGTAGAAAGTTCAATAATCTTCCATACATCTAAAATAGATTTGATTTGTTCATCGGATTGATTGTACATAAAAAGAAGTTTATACTTAAAATAGAAATATCCTAAGTATGAAACTAGAAGAAGTAAACAACTTTTTAATGTTACTATTTACAGCATATAAAGATGTGTATAATTAACACAATTATCGCCAAATTATTAATGATTTTTAATAAAACTTTATTATCTTTTACAAATTCATTTAATATATTTCCTTAACCCAAACAGGATATAATAAATGCAAAATAATAAGGAAATTATTAAATATATAGTGTCTAGCATTTGGTCTTCTTGGAATCCTATAAACTGGTTACCAAGCATGCAACTAACTACCTTAAGTTATATATGGTCTTGTTTAATTGATGGGAATGATGCATATTCAATGAAGATGCACAAATAATAAATAATGACCAGGAATGGCTTAAAATCAATCAAACTTATACCTTTTATAATACACAATTTCCATCTTCTCGTTATGTGGAACTTGCAAAAGAGATACCTATATGCCTAAAAAGATTAAAAATATTTCATAAATTTGATGATGAGAATTACGTACCCAATGAAGCGTTAGCCTCTCATAAACTCATAAATAACTTTTCTAATTTATTGAAGCATTTTAAACTAACTCCTCTATAGATCCTACTGATTTTAATCCTAACTATTTTATGGTATGGAGTTGGGCAAAAAATTTAGGGAATATTACTAAATATTTTGGTCAAAAGCTAAAGTGTGTTTGTAATAATATAGAAGAAGCAGAAAATTATTGGGAGAGTTATGAACCGGAGGCATTCTCTAATTTTTCTACATTTCATGAGTTTATAAGTACAATAACACACTGTAACGATGCATTATTAGGTTGTAGAGATATTAGATCGGATATATATTACAATGAACTATAGTCAATTCAGATGAATATAGCCTTCCTCTTTAACGTGCATAATAAAATATATGAATAGCGAATTATTAAATAATTCGCTGGCGATTAAATGCACATTTAAACCGATTCAACACACATAGCCATACCCATACCGCCACCGATACATAAAGTGACTAAGCCTTTTTTAGCTTTAGCTCTTCGCAAGCTGTGTATCAGAGTTATAAGAACTCGTCCGCCGCTTGCCCCGATCGGATGCCCGATTGCTATTGCACCGCCATTTATGTTAACCTTATCTATATCCCATTTCATTTCATGGTTTACATAAATACTTTGAGCAGCAAACGCCTCATTAACCTCGATAACTTCCAAATCATTAACGATCCAACCTGCTTTACTTAAAGCCTTTTGGGAGGCAGGAACGGGGGCAGTACCCATAATACTTGGATCAACACCGGCTGAAGCATAAGAAACAATCCGAGCTAGCGGCATCAAATTATGCTTTTTCAAAGCTTCTTCGGAAACTACCATAAGACATGCCGCACCGTCATTAATTGAGGAAGCATTACCGGCAGTAACTACACCGTTTTTATCAAAAGCAGGACGTAATTTACTTAAGATTTCAAGGCTGGTATCAGGTCTTACCGTTTCATCATGTTCAAACAAACTAGTAGTTTTTTTAATCGTTACTTCAATAGGTAAGATTTCATCTTTAAAAATTCCTGCTAGCTGTGCTTTAGCTGCTTTTTTATGAGAGCTTAAGGCGAATTCGTCCTGCTCTTGTCTGCTAATATTAAACTGTTTTGAGATATTTTCGGCAGTAATTCCCATAAATACTCCTGAAAATACATCAGTTAGTCCGTCATACTGCATTAGATCAACCATTTTAATATCGCCGAATTTAGCTCCTGCTTTGATATAGCTACCGTGCATACCGAGCGACATATTCTCCTGCCCACCTGCTATAACTATTTCATTATCACCAGTCATAATCGAATTTGCTGCAAGTGCTACGCTTTTAAGACCTGAGCCGCATACTTTATTAATCGTATAGCCAGGCACTTCTTTCGGTATCCCCGCATGAATCAGAGTTTGCCTTGCCGGATTCTGCCCGCTACCACCTGTTATTACTTGTCCAAGTATTACCTCATTTACCAAAGCAGGATTGATTTTGCTATTTTGCAGTATATCCTTTATTAAATGAGCAGCAAGCATAGGTGCAGCTGTTGTACTAAGGCTACCCATAAACGAGCCGAAAGCCGTCCTTTTCGCATGAGTTATATAAACCGGTTTTGTCATAATGTGTACTCCTTAAATAAATCTGTTAGTTTATCATTTATCAAATAGCTAATATGTCCGCCTTTTACCTCTATAAGTTTAGAGTTTTTTAATAATTTTTGCAAAGATAAAATGGAAGATTTAGGCACTATTTGATCATCTTCAGCTGCTACTATATATACAGGATAATCAATTAAACTCGGATCAATAATAAAATTATCGATTTTCCATTTAAGATTTATAAACATATTTTCATCTAATATATTTTGCATAATTTGATTATAAACCCCTTTAGATATATTATTACCCGACATAAGCCAATGTTCTATTCTAAACGCTAATTCTTGCTCCTTATAGGAAGTTATAGAGAAAAATTTTTTTAATTTAGCATTAAAATAATCAGGGAATAAAAGAAAAAATAAAATCTGTATATGAATTTTAGGAATTATCGGTAAATTTTCTATGCCGCTATCTAGTTTTAAATATCGATTCAACATTCTTATATAGAAAAAATGAGAAAAATCCCACGGACAGGTAAGTAAAGTCAGAGTTTTTATAAATTTAGGCATAAGTATTTTTGCAGCTATCGCAAGGTTACCACCGATACAATGACCTATTAAATTAATGTCCTTAATTTTCAAACTATCTATTACTTCAATTATTTTATGCACATAGTCATCTAGTAAATATTTAGGTTCCTCAATCTCTAGCCAATCTATTAAATAAACTGCACCATAGCTTCTCAAATTTTCAATAAAATTTTTGTCACGAGCTAAAAAAAATATTTCCGGTGAGTTGAAGATAGAAGGAATGATTAGGAAAGTAGTGTCATCCCGTGGCTTGTCCACGGGATCTAACATAAAGCGAGATAAATCGAGCTTTTTGTATTTTTTATTACTGGATCCTGTGGACAAGCCACGGGATGACACCGAGTAATACAACACCCTATAATGCTCTGTTTGCATTACTATTTTACCGGATTCTAAATATTTATTACCTAAATTATGGGTCCTTATATAATTATTATAGAGATCAAAATATTCTTGATATTTATCGTTACTTTGCATTGTAAATATATTATTTTATGTTAATAATCCTTGACAAAAGACTAAATACATTATATAAGTTTCAGCACCTTCAGAGTGTAATAAACAGTATACCATCTTTCAGATGCTACCTGTAAATATATTTTCATAAAGCCTAAAGTGCTTAAGTTTTTTTTTTGTCCTTAGGGCTTTATAATGCTAAGTACCTCACCGTCACGATCGTTTAAAAGAAAATTCAGAGCGGCATTTTGGCCTGTGCATAATTACGAACTCGGAAAGTTTATTCCGATGAGTGCCTTAATGTTTTGCATTCTATTCAATCAAAATATTTTACGGATTTTAAAAGACAGTATTTTAATCTCCGAGATTAGTGCAGAAATAGCAGGTTTTGCTAAAGTTTACTGCGTTACGCCCGCAGCGGCCTTATTTGTGATTATTTATGCTAAAATGATTAATCATCTTACTTTTGAGAAGATCTTTTATTATTTAAGTGCATTTTTCATCAGCTTTTTTGTTTTATTTGCTTTTGTAATCTATCCTAATATCCATATTTTTCACGTACATCCCGATAATTTAGCTGACTGGATGGGACGCTATCCTCATTTTAAGTGGTATATCTCATTAGTAGGTAATTGGGGTTATATAGTATATTATAGCCTTGCCGAGCTTTGGCCTAATATTTTTTACGTATTATTATTTTGGCAGTTTGCTAATGAACTTACTACTACCGAAGAAGCAAAAAGATTTTATACCCTCTTTTCGCTATTTGGCAATTCTTCTTTAATATTAGTCGGCTTTTTAATGATGAATCTATCATCGGAAGATACTATTATTAAGAAGTTTATGAGTATTTCGGATAGTAAAATCACTTTAGTTCAAGTATCCACGACAATTGTAGCAATTGTTGCTATTGTTTGTTGTGTGTTAGTTAGGTTTATTAGCAAGAACGTTTTTACTAATCCGTTATTTTATGCTAAAGCAAAAAGCGGTAGATCAACTTCAGAACGTATGGGACTGATTAAAAGCTTTAAATATATTGCGGAATCAAAATATTTATGGCTACTTTTAATTTGTTCGGCAGCTTTCGGATTTGCTATTAACTTAGTCGAAGCCGTATGGAAAGCAAAAATTAAGGAATTATATCCGACTGTAAATACCTATGCTGAATTTAACAGTCTGTATATACTGTGGACAGGCGTTGCAATAATGGTTATGACCATCATCGGTAATAACGTTATGCGTATGCACAACTGGTTTGTAGCAGCAGTTATTTCACCAGTTATAATAATGGTGACCGGCATTTTGTTCTTTATACTTATCGTATTTGATCAACAAATTTTATCATTATTTGATGGAGCAATTTTAATGTCACCGCTTGCTCTTGCCGTTTCAATCGGCGGTATTCAAAATATTTTAGCTAAAGGTACTAAATATTCTATATGGGATACTTCTAGAGAAATGTTATATATACCGCTTGATGATGAACTTAAAACCAAAGGCAAAGCAGCGGTTGACGTAATAAGTGCGAAAGTCGGCAAATCCTCTAGCGGTCTTGTACAATCTATTATCTTTACCTTAGTTCCGACTGCTACTTTTACCTCAATTTCACCGATTCTAATGGTAGTATTTACTTTTGTATGCTTAGCGTGGATTTATGCAGTAAGGAAAATATATTTTGAATATCAAAAAATAGTATAATGATTGTCATTCCTACGGAAGCAGTAAGACGTTGTTGCTTGGACCTGTTTATCCGTCATTGCGAGGAAATTACGAAATAATTGACGAAGCAATCCAGTTAAAAACTCTTATTTACAGAATTTTTTTAATTATTTCCTGGATTGCAGCAAAGCTTCGCTCCTCGCAATGACGACCTTCAGTATCCAAGCAGGAATGACATTGAGAGCCTACATAAAACTATCGATTTTACTATGAATCAATCTCTCCTAAAGCTTTAGTATCTATATTATCTAAGAAAATCTCAAAATCCTTTAAAATATTTTCAACATCTTTTAAGATAGGATCAAATTCGTCTTTACTTTGAGAAGAAGGCGGTTTAAATGAAGTTAGAACAACTTTTTCACTCTTTATAAATTATGAGACTGATCATTAAGTTTAATAGTAACAACTTCGCCGGCTAGAGAGTTTGCATTTCCACTCTCATTAAATTGGCTTTAGATGCGTAATTTTGAGGTTTTTTGGAGTGTTAGTTTCCTTATTCTTACTACGGAATGAAAAAATTCTAGATAATGGCATTTGATTTATATTTTATTTAAAAAATGCCATTATAGAGAAATAATTTATATTTAACAAGCAGGATGGTTAATTTTCATAAACTTTTCTATCATTCTAGTAACGGAACGTTCTAGCTCAATATCTAATTTTGAATAATCAGAAAAGTTAAACCATTTAAGTTCATTCGATTCGTTGTTTTTTATAAAATTATCATTATCTACTGTTTTTAGTAAAAATCGTACATCATAGTGATAATGAGCAGGCTCCTTATGAGTTTGCGGAATATAATGGGTGTCTATATCAAAAATTTCCTTATTTATCGTTTTAATCTCATTAATTCCGGATTCTTCTATAGCTTCTTTAACCGCTACATTTAATATATTACTATCTCCATCACAATGACCGCCTGGTTGAAGCCATTTATCAAGCTTTCTATGGTGCATCAATAAAAATTTCGTTTTATCATTATTAAGTAAAAAAGCTGAAGCAGTGAAATGCCCTATTTGTAAATCTCGGCTAAAAGGGTTGTCATATTTATTTAAAAATTCAAGCATTTTTGTTTTTGTAACAATTTCTTCAGGATATGTGCTACTGTAATTTTGTAATTTAATATGTAATTCATTCATAACGATAATTTTTATGTATAGAGCTTCGATATTTAACTCAAATTTCTCTGCTAAGTCAAACAAAAATAATGTTATAAAATTACATTTTACCATGTTTCGTGGTAATTATCATTGACAATTAATTAATATTTAGTTATATATTATACTTCTAAAATTTAATATTAATTAATAGATTTATATTTATGCTTAAAGAAATAATCAATGATATAGTAAACGATAATACAACCCCTTGGTATGGTAAGCTTGCAGTAGTAGGAGCGTGTGCTGTTGGAATTTATGTGATAGCAGGTGATTTACTTAAATCTCCAGCTTTTATTCTCAAATGTGGTGCCGGTGTAGTAGCAACAATGGGAGCTATTCTAGCATATGAGCATTATACGGAAGCAACTTCGCAAGAAAGTCCGATGGAACTGATAGGAAATGAAGCACAAGCTGAAATATAATAAATAAATTAAATTCTTTTTTGCTGCAAATTATAAGTTTTTTTAAAATAGGAACAGCTATTTCTATAAAAAACTTATAATTTCCGCTATAAAATCTCTTTAATTATTAATTAAAATAACTTTACAGATAACCTATAAATTCATATTTATTTAAGATTAAATTTTATTACTATTCAAGCCGTTTTTTAATCTAATTTTGACTTGTTTTAAAGAACGAGGAGTTGTGTCCGTAACTTCAATTTCAATATTTTCTGAAATATCTATTCTAGTACCGATAGCCGGAACACTACCGACTCTAGTCAATACGAGTCCTCCTATCGTATCAAACTCATCATCATCATTTTTTAGCTTTTCTCCTATTATTTCTTCAAGCACTTCTACTTCAACACGTGCATTTGAAATAATTGTTGAGTTATTAATAACCTTGAAATTATCGCTATCTAATTGCTGATCATGCTCATCATCAATTCGCCCTACTATTTCTTCTATAAGATCTTCAATAGTAACTAAACCGTCAGTACCGCCATACTCATCAATAACTATTGCAATATGTGTTCTCTCACGACGCATTTTTGCTAGCAAATCTAATAATTTCATAGAAGGAGCTGCAATTATATGCTTACGTATAAGCTTTTTTAAACGACCGTTTTGCTTTGTAGCCAATGCTTTAAACAAATCCTTGATATGAATGAACCCTACTATATTGTCTAAAGTACCGTCATATATAAGAGTTCGTGTATGTGGAACTTCTAACTTAATAGACTCACTTAATTCTTCTAGATTCGTACTTAATTTTATTGCCGCAATATCGGAACGCGGTACCATTATATCTTCAATAGTTTTATCTTCTAGCTCCAATAAATTAGCTAAAATATTACGCTCGTCTAAAGTCATTTTTTGGCTATTAATTTTAAGGCGTTTTATGACACCAAAAAAATTATCAGGCGTTTTTGTTTTTCTAAAAAAAATTTTTATCGGAGAGAATAATTTTCGTACAGTAAAAATTAACTTATTATTTTGATTTTTTTTACTAGAATCTTCTTTTTTTGAAGATTTTAACATAAATTTTTTTATTTAGTTAATAAGGGGAAGAAATACCGAAATATGATAATATTTCAATTTCTAGATTTTCCATAATATTTGCTTCTGTGTCATTTTGATGATCAAACCCAATTAAGTGTAAAATACTATGTATTAAAAGATGAATAAAATGATTCTCAAAATTTTTTTGCTGCTCGCACGATTCATTATATATTACCTCATAACAAAATGCTATATCACCTAAATACATATAATCAGAGTCGCCTAAAAATTCAAGTTTAGAATATAAATCCTGCCAATTTAATTCGTTGCTTGGAAAAGAAAGAACGTTAGTAGCTTTTTCTATATTACGAAATTGTTTGTTTAAGGTCAATATTTCTGCAGTATTTGTTAGTAAAATTGATAATTCAAATTGTTTTATTTTACTAAAATTATCAAACCGCAATAAAATATTTTGAGTTATTTTTTTGATTAAACTCTTATTTATCTGCTTATGCTCACGCCATTTGTTGTAGTTTTTAGCTATTTCTATGTTTATCATTTCTTAATCCTATCACATCAATGTCATTCTCGCAAAAGCGGGAATCCAGTACTTTTCACTGTCACCCCGTGGCTTGACCTATAGTACCGGACAATTTTCACTTTATGTCATTCCTGCAGAAGCAGGAATCCAAAATAAAGCGAGATAAATCGAGCTTTAAAAAAGCTTTATTTGAAAAAAAATTATCTAATAAAAAAATCTTTGAAATCAAGGTTTTTTTAGCATGGATCCCTGCTTTCACAGGGATGACATCGAGAGTTTTTTAAAAATTGTTCGGTACTATAGGTCAAGCCACAGGATGACAGAGGTGAAATTGATTCACGCGGGCAATGCCTCCTCGCAATGACGCTGCCGGTAATTCTCTTTTAATTTTTGAAAATCCTCATCGGCATGGTATGAAGAACGGGTTAGCGGGCTTGCCGAAACCATCAAGAATCCTTTTGTTTTTGCTACTCGCTCTAGATATTTAAACTCTTCGGGAGTAACATATTTTGCGACCTCAGCATGATTTTTGGTAGGTTGCAGATACTGCCCGATAGTTAGGAAATCAACCTTTGCTTCTCTTAAATCATCCATAACTTGTATTACTTCACTTATTTCTTCTCCAAGCCCTACCATCATACCGGATTTTGTAAAAATTTCAGGAGATAATTTTTTGATATTGTGAAGTAAGCTTAAAGAATTATAATATCTAGCCCCTGGTCTAATCGTTTTGTATAAAGACGGGACTGTTTCGACATTATGATTAAAGACGTCAGGCTTTGAATTAGCTATTATTTCAGCTGCTCCTTCTTTTCTTAAAAAATCAGGAGTTAGAATCTCAATAGTAGTATTTGGAGATGATTTTCTAATTTCGCTAATACACTGTGCAAAGTGCGTAGCTCCGCCATCATCAAGATCATCACGATCGACGGAAGTAATTACTACATGCTTAAGATTTAACTTTTGTACCGCTTCTGCTAACCTTTGCGGCTCATGCGGGTCAAGTAAATCCGGTCTACCGGTTTTGACATTACAAAACCTACAGGCTCTAGTACAAACCGAACCTAAAATCATCACGGTTGCATGTTTTTTTGACCAGCACTCACCGATATTAGGACAAGCAGCTTCCTCGCACACAGTATTTAATTTCAGATTCTTTATTAAATCTTTTGTATTATAATATTCCGCAGAATTAGGAGCTTTTACTTTTATCCAATCAGGTCGTTTATTTAAATTAGTCATAAAACGGAAATAATTTAATTAGTTTTGTTACTTCAGTTAGTACTTTTTGCTCGGCTTTACCATTATCTTCATTATTTTTTAAGCCGTCTAAAATATCTGCTACCATATGACCGACTAATACAAAATCCTTTTCTTTAAATCCTCTAGTAGTGCATGCCGGAGTGCCAAGACGAATACCTGAAGTGATAAAAGGCGAAGTTTCATCAAACGGGATAGCATTCTTATTACATGTAATCCTTGCTCTATCTAAAGAATTAGCAGCCAGCTTTCCGGTAATCCCGTCTTTACGCAAATCTACTAAAACAATATGATTATCGGTACCGCCTGTTAATATATCATATCCTCTTCCTTGCAAGCTACTTGCTAAAGCTTTAGCATTACTTATTACCTGCTTAATATAGCTTTTATATTCAGGCTGCAAATTTTCTAAAAAAGCTACGGCTTTTGCAGCGATTATATGCATTAACGGACCGCCTTGTAGGCCTGGAAATAACGCAGAATTTATTTTTTTACCTATCTCTTCGTCATTAGATAAAATTAAACCGCCTCGTGGTCCTCGGAGCGTTTTGTGAGTGGTAGAGGTAACAATATGAGCGTAAGGAATAGGGCTTTGATGCTCGCCTGTGGCAACAAGTCCTGCAATATGAGCAATATCTGCCATAAAGTAAGCTCCTACTTTATCCGCTATTTCTCTAAATTTGGCAAAATCAATACTACGAGGATAAGCAGAAAAACCGGCTATAAGTAATTTTGGTTTATGCAAATCCGCTAAGCATTCAATCTCATCATAATCGATTAAATAAGTCTCTTTATTTACGCTATAAGAAACGGCGTTAAACCATTTACCGGACATATTCGGGGCTGCACCGTGCGTTAGATGCCCGCCGCTATCTAAAGACATACCAAGAATTGTATCACCAGGCTGTAATAAAGCAAGATACACGGCTTGGTTTGCTTGTGAGCCTGAATGAGGTTGCACGTTTGCATATTTGCAGTTAAAGAGTTTTTTTACTCGCTCTATAGCTAAATTCTCAGCTTTATCGACTTCCTCACAACCGTTATAAAAACGTTTGCTGGAATATCCTTCAGCATATTTATTAGTCAGAATCGATCCTTGAGCTTCAAGCACTGCGGGGCTTACGAAATTCTCTGATGCAATAAGCTCAATTACGCTATTTTGACGTGCCTTTTCATACTTTATTATTTCATTAATTTCTTTATCCATTTCGTGTAAATTATTATTAAAAATATTCATTCATCCTCATATGTTTTGGTTTTGTTGCATGCTTCAACGCTCTTATTGTCATACCGTGGCTTGACCACGGTATCCAAAAAAATAAAAAAGACTGGATACCGCGATCAAGTCGCGGTATGACATGTGTTTATGAAATTAATCGCAATCTCAAGCCCCCGTCCATCTATTGAGTGAGCAAGAGAAGTTAATTTATGTCCGCTATGCTCTATATGAAGCTTAGATAAATAGTTTGAAGCATTATACATCTCACTAACACCGACCACCTCATCTAATTCCCCATGAATTAAACATATAGGGGTAAGCTTATTATTAACTTCCATAGGTGGAATTAATGCACCAGAAAAACCTATAGTACAAAAAAACGGTTCTCGTTGAATCAGAGTTAAATATAAACCAATCATCGTACCTTGAGAAAAACCGATAATGATAGTATCTTTGTTGGTTAGATTTAGCTCTTCTTGCTTTTGCTTTATTATATCTTCAAGTTTAGAAATATTATTCGCAATTAGTTTTGCAATAATATGCGGACTGCGGTCTTGCAAGCTAAACCATTGCCTACCGTAAGGCATCATATCATAAGCCTCGATACCATGCGGGGAAATAAAATGATAATTGGGTAAATCATTTTTGATATAAGGCACAAGTCCTATTAAATCATGTCCGTCTGAACCAACACCGTGCAGTAATACTAATAGCTTCTTCGGCGGCTGCCGGTTGCTTTCTACTTCTGGGTATTCTAAATATTTGCTCATGGTTTTTGTTTTAAACATTAATTTTATATGTCATTCCTGCGAAAGCAGGGCTTTGTTGCATGGATCAGAAAAACTACTCGATGTTATTCCCGCGTAGGCGGGAATCTAGTGTAAAGCGAGATAAATCGAGCTTTTAATTTCAAAAATTTGCTGTATTTATATTTTTTTTCTGGATTCCAGCCTACGCGGGAATAACATAAAACAATCCATACAACAAGACCCGAAAGCAGGAATGACACATTTACTCTCTTAACATCTTCTCAAGCTCGCCATTATTGTATAGCTCCGTTGCAATATCACAACCGCCGACTAATTCCCCTTTAATGTATAATTGTGGGAATGTTGGCCAATCGCTAAATTTTTTTAAATCTTCAAGAAATTCCGGATTAACAAATACATTAATATCACGAAACTCTACACCTAATTTATTCAAAATAGCTACTACTTTAGCAGAAAAGCCGCACATTGGAGCTTCCTTAGTACCTTTCATGAACAGCACTACTTTATTATTTTTTATTTCATTTTCTATAAATTCAAAATTTTTATTTTCCGTCATTCAAAACCTGATATAAATATTATTCTCTAAAATATACTCTTCATAATACATCATGCAAGCACAAATAGTTAATAAAATTTTTGAGATTTTTAGCAAGAATAATCCAAGTCCGAAAACCGAATTAATATATAAGAATGATTTCACCTTATTAGTAGCGGTAATATTATCTGCTCAAGCCACCGATATATCAGTAAATTTAGCAACTAAATCTTTATTTGAAACTTATGATACACCGGAAAAAATTTTAGAACTCGGCGAAGACGGGCTTAAAAAATATATAAAATCTATCGGACTATTTAACAGCAAAGCAAAAAATATTATCGCATTATGTAAAATATTGATAAGCAATTATCAAGCTTCAGTACCAAATGATTTTAAGGAATTAATTAAACTGCCCGGTGTCGGCAGAAAAACTGCCAATGTTGTACTAAACTGCTTATTTGGTATGCCAACAATGGCAGTTGATACGCATGTTTTTAGAGTAGCCAAAAGGATTGGACTTGCTAAAGGTAATAGTCCTGAAATAGTAGAAAAAGAGCTAATGCAAATTATTAATGAGAAATGGTTAACTCATGCCCATCACTTGCTAATTCTGCACGGTAGATATATTTGCAAAGCTAGAAAACCCGATTGCGATATCTGCCCTATTAAAGAGTATTGTGAGTATTATATTAATACATTTTAAGTTGACAATTTCTTGCTTACTTCATAATATCTAAGCTTAATTTGATAAAGGTAAATTTATGCGTTCAGCACTTATAACTTCTATATTAGTAGCTGTAGCTTTCTTAACAAGTGCTTGTAATACAATGCAAGGTGCAGGTCAAGATATGCAGGCAGCTGGTAAAAAAATTGAGGACTCGGCAGAAAGAAATAAGTCTAAAAAAGGCTGCGGCTGTCATTAGTACACTTATGTCATTGCGAGGAGTGAAGCGACGCGGCAATCTAGAAAAATAATAAAAAAAATTCTGATTTACAGAATTTTTTACTGGATTGCTTCGTCAATTGCTATGTAATTTCCTCGCAATGACAGAAAGCCGGTCCACACAACAATGCCTGCTCGTAATGACGCTTACTCTACTTACTCTCATTTACTAATCTATATATTTCTTTCTTACTATAAACATCTTTGAATTTGTCATAAGCAAGTTCGGTAGTGGTTTTGCTACTTAAGTTTTTACTTAAGCAAAGTTCTATAAATTTTTCTAATTTTTTTTGTTGGTTTTGTTCTTGTATATTTCCTGAAATCAACAATACTATCTCACCTTTTAAAATATTATTTTGATAGAACTCTATTATTTCATCTATATCCCCTGTTTTTACTTCCTGATACAGTTTAGTTAACTCACGAGCTACACATATTTCTCGGTTTCCTAGTATTTCCTTAGCTACCGATAAGGTGTTTATCAAACGAGGAGCGGTTTCAAAAAAAATCAATGTAGCCTTAAGATTTACTAATTCAGAAAAAATTTTTTTCTTACTTTCTATAGTTTTAGGTAAAAACCCGTGAAATAAAAATCGATCAGTAGGAAGAGCTGATAAAGTTAGAGCAGTAACCGGTGCAGATACCCCTGGTACTACGTCCATATGACAATTAAGAATACGCAAACCTCTAACTAACTTATAGCCGGGATCGGAAATTAAAGGAGTCCCTGCATCAGAAATTAAGCTTATTATATTGCCCGATTTTATTAAACTTATGATATTTTCTCTATCTTTCTCGTCACTATGATCATTATAAATTTGTAATTTTGTATGAATGTCATGTTTTGCTAGCAATTTTTGTGATATTCTAGTATCCTCGCATAAGATAATATCCGAATTTTTTAAAGTCGATATAGCACGAAGCGTTATATCTTCAAAATTACCGATCGGTGTTGAAACAATATATAATCCCGGCTTTAAAGACATCTTTCCAAACTTCGCTTCTAGAGGTAATTTAGACGTCGATCCGGTACTCGAATCCTCACGTATGTCTATATACGCTGCGGTGCTGTGTTCCGTGTCTCCTTTAAATCCCTCTCTATAAGCTGGTTTGGAAAGATGTCTAATCATAATTTTTAAATTTTAAGTAATATTATGGCTAGTATAAAACATAAACTACGAATCGTTCTATCATTTTTTTGCTTGATATATTTAACGTCCTGTCAAACTCCTAAAGAAGAACCTATAAGTTTTCCTAAAAAAGAACAAAAAGAAATTGAGATTGCAATTTTAATGTCAAATCAGGGTCCTGATAGTATTATCGGGAAACAATATAAAGATTTAATTAAAATGGGACTTAACGACGGGATTAAATCTTACATACATGTTACTTCTTACGACGGTTCAGATGAAAAAAATGTTTTAGCCGCTATGGATAAAATAGTAGCACGTAAAACTAAGATTATTTTAGGTCCTCTATATTCTAACTTTACCTCTCTAATAGCCGAAAAAGCAAAGGCAAATGATATTATTATAATAACCATGTCAAATAACCCGGCTCTTGCAGAAGATAAATTATTTGTATTCGGTCATGCACCTTTAAAACAACTGATACGCATCATCAATTATTACGCAAGTAACGACCATAAAGATTTTATGGCTTTATTACCTAAAGGGAAACATTCACAGACTATTAGTCAAGTAATGCAAAATATATTGATTCAGAAAAATGCATCATTATCACGCACCGAATTCTATGAGGATAATCCTGAATCTATAGCAAAAGCCGCAAGAAATATTTCAGACAATACCGATATTATAAATGAGCGTAGCGATACAACAAAACCGGTTATTTATCTATCAGATGATCCAAAAAATTTAAACCTACTTGCCGATAGCATTCGTAAATATAATTTAGATAAAAAAGCTATTTTAATTGGTGATAATCGTATTGATATCGATTATCCTGAAAATATCGATATTAGCTTTACCGGTTCTTTAAATTTACTCAATAGCAACGTTCCCGATAGGGCAAAAGACTTAGGTATTAACCATATGGGCTTCATGCATCTTCTTTCTTATGATTTAGGACGCATGACTGCAAACTATATAGGCAATGAATTTGCATCTGAAAGGTTTTTAAATAGAATGAACAGTAGACAACCTTATATAGGTTTATCCGGTAATATTCATTTCATCGATGGAGTAGCACAGAGACGGTATGACATTATCAGGAAAGAGAATGGTGTATATTCTACTGTTTCAGGGAATTAGGGCGTTGTTGTGTGGCGGAATCGTCATTGCGAGGAGCGAAGCGACGTGGCAATCCAGTAAAAAATTCTGATTTACAGAATTTTTTACTGGATTGCCACGTCGCTTCGCTCCTCGCAATGACGGATTTGGTATCCACTGAGGCTGACATCAAGTTAATTATTTATTTTTATCGTTGTCACTACCATCATCTTTCATGCCGTCTTTAAAAGCTTTAAGACCTTTGGCTAAATCGGACATAACTTGAGGTAATTTACCAGCACCGAATAATACAAAAATAATTAATAAAACTATTAATAAATGGCTAAAGCTCATTCCCATGATATTTTTGCTGTATAAGTTAAAATTTTATTATATAAGATATTATAGCTCTAATCTAGGATAAAACAATTAAAGAAATGTTTACTAAAAAACAAATTTCAGAATTTTTTGCTACTTTTTTTTATATAGGGAAAATAAAATACTGTCCAGGCACTTTTGGTTCGATTGCCGCTTTCCCTCTAACTTACTTCTTAATATATTTTACTGTTAATAACAAAATAATCATTCCTTTCTCAAGTCTTACTCTCGGTGAAGCTCAACTTGTCAGTATATTTATTATAAGCTTTAGCCTATGTTTGATATTCTTAATACTCGGCACTTATTTTACTAAAATATATTTAAATTATACAAATTCAGAAGACCCCAAAGAAGTGGTAATTGATGAAGTAGTAGGGCAAATGCTAACTATCGTTTTAGTATTTTTTTCTGCTTTATTTGCTAACGAATCGCATTTAATTAAATATTTTAGTCCGCTAACAATAAATATTATATTACTTTTCATATTACCTTTTTGTCTATTCCGGTTTTTTGATATATTAAAACCATGGCCTATTAATTGGTTTGATAAAAATATTAAAGGCAGTATCGGCGTTATGCTTGATGATTTATTAGCCGCAATATTTGCTGTGGTAACTCAATACGCAATTATATTTGTGTTAATAGACATAACATAATATTATCATTGACTAATTTCTAATATAATAATATGATACAACAAATATTTATAAATTTTTAAAGAGATAGTTTTCATGTTCGCAGTTATAAAAGCAGGTGGAAAACAATATAAAGTAGACAGAAATAGTATTATTAAAGTCGAAAAAATTGATGGAGAACTTGGCTCTAAAATTCAGTTTGATCAAATTTTAATGATTGGCGAATACTCAAAGCCTTCTTTTATTGGTACTCCAATAGTTAAAGGAGCTGTCGTTACGGCTGAAATTACTAACCAACTTAAAGATAATAAAATTATAGTCTTTAAGAAAAAGCGTAGAAAAAATTATCGTCGTAAAGCCGGTCATCGTCAAGAACTGACGGAATTAAAAATATTAGATATTACCAAACAATAATAATAACTTAAAAGGAATTATAAAATGGCAACCAAAAAAGCCGGTGGTAGTTCTAGGAACGGAAGAGACTCAGCCGGTCGAAGGCTGGGAGTTAAAAAAGCCGATGGACAATATGTAATACCCGGTAATATTATAGTCAGACAACGCGGCACAAAAATTCATCCTGGAACAAATGTAGGACTCGGCAAAGATCATACAATATTCGCTTTGATAGAAGGTAGAGTAGAATTTTTAACTAAGCGAAATCATAAAATCGTTAATGTTAAAGAAATTGCAAGTGCTTAAGTATTGCGGTTTGATCTACTAGATGCTACGTGGAACGAAAAATGCTTTTTATAGCATTGTTGTATGGATGCCAAATCGTCATTGCGAGGAGCGAAGCGACGCGGCAATCTAGAAAAATAATAAAAAAAATCTGATTTACAGAATTTTTTACTGGATTGCTTCGTCAATTGCTATTCAATTTCCTTGCAATGACGGTTCAGGTATCAACGTAATGCTAAGCGAGACAACAAACAGAAAATTAATTATATAATATTATATTAGGCTTCCTTTAGTTATGGCCTTAATAATTCAAAAGTTTGGTGGTACTTCCGTTGCAAATATTGATAGAATAAAAAAAATCGTTCCTATCATAAAAGCCGAAATAGCTAAAAATAACCAAGTAATTGTAGTAGTTTCGGCTATGGCAGGTGTTACTAATCAACTTGTCACATTGTGTAATGAAGTATCAAGCCTTAACAACATTTCTCAATTTGCAGAATATGATGTAGCACTTTCTAGCGGCGAAATAGTCACTGCTTCATTACTAGCACTCGCTCTTCAAGAAGAAGACATAAAGGCACAATCATTTCTAGCTTGGCAATTACCGATTCTCACCGATAATAATCATAGCAAAGCTTTAGTAGAATCAATTACTATAGATTTACTAGAAAAATATTTACAGTTAAATACCGTCCCTATAATAGCCGGTTTTCAAGGAACTAACAAATCCAATAGGTTAACTACTTTGGGCAGAGGAGGATCCGATACTACTGCCGCCTTAATCGCTGCAGCTATGAAAGCCGATAGATGTGATATTTATACCGATGTAGAGGGAATATTTACTGCTGATCCAAGAATTATTCCAAATGCTAAGAAGATAAAAGAAATAGATTTTTTAGAAATGTTAGAACTAGCATCAAGCGGAGCAAAAGTACTACACCCTAGAGCTGTAGAGCTAGTAATGCGGTATAACATAGATATGCGTGTTCTTTCAACATTTTCACCGAATACAGAAGGTACGTTAATTACTTCAAAGGATAAAAATATGGAGAATGGAATTATTAACAGCATTACTTCTAATAAAAATTTATTAAAAATATCTGTAAAGAGCATTTCTTTAAGTTTTTTGCAAGTTGCAAATATGATTACACAAAATAATAATCATATTGAATTTATGCAAGAGATAAAAAATAATGAAGAATATAGTTTTATTACAAATTTAACCGATAAAAATAATTTACAAGCTTTACTTACTAATTTAAAAAATGATAAGCAGATACAAGATTTTACTTTTGATGCCGAAATTGCTACAATCTCTCTTATTGGTTATGGGATTAAAAATGATTGTAAAGTACTTGAAATGATATTATCAAAGTTAACGAAAGATAATATAAATGTTAACATGATACAATTATCAGAAGTTAAAATTATCTTATTAATAAATGATCAAGATGCAGAAAAAACAATTTTTAATTTATATAATCTTTTTAAAATATCTTAGATTCTGCATCTGAAATTTAATTTATATCTTAAGTTATTTTATATTAAAATTATAAGATTTTGAAAAGGCATGGCTTCTATTTCAGAAAATTTTATAATTTGTGACAAAAAAAGTTAAAATAGATTAATTTAAATTTATATATAAGACCTAAATACTTAATTAAATAGCTTAAATTTATTATTTTCATTATAATTATCTACTATTTACTATTATTAGTTATATATTAATAAATAAGTCTAATAGGCTATCTATAAAGTTATTTTAAAGCTAGTTAAATTCTTTTTTGCTATAAAATATCTTTAATTATCAATTAAAATAATTTCATAGATAGCCTCTTAAAAATCATAAATTCTTATCATTTAAAAAAATTATTTTAACTCTCAATTTTTAGGAGTAAATTTTACAGGAAAAAATAATGAGCGAAGATATAAGGTCAAAAGAAAGATTTAATCGGATTAACGATATATCAGAAACAAATACAGATGGTCCAGAAGAAATTAGAAATAATTTTAAAAAATTTGTACTGAATATATTAGAAACAGACAATATAACCCCGTATAAGTTAAGTGAAAAAACAGGTACCCATGAAACAGCGTGGAAAAATTTCCTAGATGGTCGTACAAAAATGCCTGATATGGGGGCAATTGTTGCTCTTGCCGATTATAAAAATGTTCCGCTAGATGAAGTAATAGGCAGAGATATAAATAAAGAAAAAAAGATAACTGTAGAAATAAAACAAACTCCGGAAATATCCGCATCTATAGCTAAACTACCAAAAGACATACTTCAAGAAGCCATGCTGATAGGAGAAAAAACTAGAGGATTTATACATAAACCGACAACTAAAGAAACAAAATCTTTTACTGAACAAGTTAAAAACTCTAATAAACCGAAAGGAAGGTCTATCTAAATAAAAATATGTTTTTCAATATTGATCCTAATATAAAACCTAAAACCTTACTTGATATTCTAAAATGGAAAATAACTTCAAAACAACCAAAATGGCCGACAACACTGCCGCTTACTTCCACTGATATTCCACCACAAAAAATAACTAGCAATAAAAATACATAGCTAAATCTTGATTGCTTCAGACAAGATGAATTTAAGGATGAGTCTGCACAGCGTACATTAGTACGTGAGCACAGACAAATTCCACAAAATTCGCTTGTATCAAGCAATCAAAATGACGCTGTACGGATATCCTATATAGGACTGTAACCTTTTTAATTCAAATAGACGGTTTAAATATCTTAACTGATCCGGTATGGTCGGAGCGGGTTAGTCCTTTTACTTTTGCAGGACCAAAGAGAATAGTAAAGCCTGGTATTAATTTTACCGATTTACCTAAAATAGATATTATAGTAGTAAGTCATAATCATTATGACCACTTAGATATCAGAACAATTAAAGATTTATGGATAAGGGATAAGCCTAAGATTATTACACCGCTAATGAATGACGTAATAATCAAAAAACATATTCCTAATGCAGAAATTATTACCTTAGGATGGGGAGAATCATATAAAGAACAAGAAATACAGTTAAATCTCGATCGCTTCAGACAAGATGAATTTAAGGGCAAGCCTGAGGAGCATACAGAAGTACGTGAGCAAAGGCTTGACTCGAAAAATTCGTTTGTATCAAGTTTTCTGAATGAAGCTGTAGAATTTTATCTAGAACCAGCCCAACATTGGTCGGCTAGAGGAATATTTGATAAAAATAAAGCATTATGGGGAACTTTTATCATTAAAACTAAGATAGGAGATATTTGTTTTATAGGTGATTCGGGTTATAATAATACTCTTTTTAAAGAGATC
The DNA here is from genome assembly GCF_000828125.2 of Rickettsia asembonensis. Taxonomy (NCBI): domain Bacteria; kingdom Pseudomonadati; phylum Pseudomonadota; class Alphaproteobacteria; order Rickettsiales; family Rickettsiaceae; genus Rickettsia; species Rickettsia asembonensis. The sequence goes on from NZ_JWSW01000011.1 coordinate 20,976, forward strand.
GGAAAAAAACATAATATTTTAATAAGCCTTATTCCGATAGGAGCTTATGAACCAAGATGGTTTATGAAACCGGTACATATGAATCCTGAAGAAGCCGTATTTACTCATTTGGACTTAAATTCTAAATACTCTATAGCTAGTCATTTTGATGTCTTTCAATTAGCTGATGAAGCATTTAATGCGGCTCCTTTGGAACTCCGACAAGCTATGAAAAAACATAATATTGATGAAAATAAGTTTATTATCCCTGAAATAGGTAAATTTTTCCTATTTGATTAAAGCATATAAAATAATTATCGTGCCATAATAAACTTAATACCTAAATCTAATTTTTGCCAAATTTTATTGCAAGTAAGAATAGGATAATTTTTAAAGATAGCCAGAGCTATACATGCTCTATCTCCAAGTGATAAACCATAAATTTTAGTTTTATTAATTATATTTGCACTAATTAGTGCTTGCTCAGGACAAAAGTCTATAATTTTGATATCTAATAATTTAATAAGAATTTTTGCAGTTTCTTCCGTTAAGCCTTGTTTTTCTATACAATATTTATAAACTTCAGCAATATTTACGCTTGAAATAATTCCATCTCTCATGTATTTCTTAATCAATTGGTAACCATCTTCTTTAGCAAATAAGGCAATTAGTGCAGAGGCATCAAATATTATTTTGGACATCTTTTACTTCTTTTTTCTTCAATTAAATATTCCTGACGTCTTTCAGCAATAAAATCATCTACTATAGAAATATTTTTATCAATTTGATTTTTGGTGAAAATCTTATGCATCTCATCAATTATACTATCAACGCTAACGATTTTAATTTCACTATTTTCAATTTCTATGGTGATTTTTTCACCCGGATGTATATTAAATCTTTCTCTAATTGATACCGGTATAAGCACTCTACCATGCTGATCCATGTTGGTCACTATTCTTTCCATATTATAACTCTAAATTAACATTTATTATAATATGTCATTTTTAAGATAATTACAATTTATTACTTATGTTTATTTATCATTTTTTAGATCTTTATTTAATATAGTATCCTTGCTAAACAACATAGTCATAGAATAAGCAAGTATGGCAAACATGCAAAGATATAGAATCGGGAATAGATTGAAATCAAATGATTTTATTACCTTTGCACAAATATAATTAGCAGTACCGGACATTAACATTGAACCGATATTATGTCCTAAACTTATAACACGATAGCGTTCTTTAACTACAAAAGAATTAATAACTATACTATGAGCAAGAGCATTAAAAGGTGCAACTGATGCAGCTAACATTAAACTAGCTGCAAGCCCTAAATTAGTCATTTGATATTTTACTGCTATCACAAAAAATACACTTGCTGTAATAGTACATATAAATGCGATTTTTAATACTGAATTAACTCCTAAGCGGTCGGCAATAAAGCCGGCAATCGGCATGCAAACAGCAAAACATATTACTATTAAGACTGAAAAAGAACTCATAATAATACCAACTGAAGGTAATACAATCGGTAAATATTGCTTCATAAAGATGATTGCAATTTGATATGTTGCTCCAAAACCTCCGGCTAAAAATATTAACCGTGCAATATTTTTCCATTGCTTTTTAATTATAGAGCTAAGTTTTTCAATAGAATCTTGGCTATGATGTGCATTTTTAAACTCCGGTGTTTCATCAAATTTCCGGCGATAATAAAGAGTTATTAATGCAAGCGGTAAACTTAGTAAAAACGGAATACGCCAACCCCACTCCGGAAAAATATGAGAATTGAAGAAATTAGTTGCACCAATCCCGCATAATAAACCCATTACTCCTGTACATCTAGTTATGGCCGAGGCAGTAAATCGGTATTTTGCTCCTAAATGTTCAATAACATAAATCGCTGCACCGTCATATTCCCCTCCAATAAAAATACCTTGCATAAAGCGACATAAAACTAAAATTATCGTACTCCAAACTCCTATAGAAGAATAATCAGGTAATAAACCTATTATTAAGGTAGGTATTACAATACCGATAATCGTAAAACTTAAGGCTTTTTTTCGACCGTATATATCCCCTATACGTCCAAAAATATAAGCACCCATAGGTTTTGATAAATATGCCGCCGCATAAACGGCAAAAACATTTACAAGCTTTGTTAACGGATCAGTATCGGCTGAAAAGAATTTATCGGCGATAATTGCCGCTGAAAAACCATATAAACTATAGTCGTAATATTCAATAATAGTGCCTAAAAAAGCACCAAGAACTTTATTGCTTGATTTTGTTTGTTTCATTTTAAAGGTATACTGTGAGTAAACGAAAAGTAGGTAGACGAAGTTTAATTTGGAAAAGAGCAAGGCGTCTTGAAGCTGATAATCCTCACGTACTAGTATGTACGCTGCGGTTATCAGCTTCAAGACGCCTTGCTCTTTTCCAAATTAAACGAGTATACATGACCGCTTTGGCCGTTACTTAAAATCCTTCAAAGACCTTTATGTAAAGGTGGACTTCATATATCTAAACTGAATTAGTATTAGACAGGGACGATATCCTAAAAGTTAGTGGTAGTCCTAGGTTAATATTAAGCTCACGAACCAAGCAGCCAAGAGCTAATATATCACTTTCCCATTTTACGTGCAAGGTTTTCTAGGTAACCTGCTATAGTAGTTAAGGTTTCTGCGAATTTTTCTTCGTCGGGATGATTTTTTTGAAAACCGTTTTTATTAAGTTTTTCTGTTAGACTAGCTATTTCAGCTTGAGCATTAAGAGATGCCATAACTAATAATAGCTCAAAAGAGGCTGTGGGACTACCAAGTTTAATTTCCGCTATTTTATCATTCAATTTATTCGCTAAAGATAGTAATTCTTCCTCATCTCCATTATTACAATATAATTGAAAGCTCTTGTTATTTAATGTTATCGTAACAATTGACATAATTATTTTTGCTGTTTTTTTATTTCTTCAAGTTCATTAATATAAATGTTAATTTGATCTAGCATTTTTATATAATTATCTTTTAATTCTTTATTTTCGTTTTGTAATTTTTTAACTTCATTTTGATTATTCGTTTGTGACTGCAATAACTCGTCAAGTTTATGCTCAACTTCTTCCATTAATCTCTTTAATATTTCATTATCCATTTTCTTCTAAGCATTAATTATGAATGGATGACTTACAATAATAATCGATAACATTATAATAGATGTAAGTACTAATTGTTTTTTACGTTTATAATTTATCAATGCCGTAGCTCTTTTTTTACTTAATAATTTTTCAGTTTCGTTCTGTTTAGTAGCTTCTATCTGCTCTGCATTTCGATCTTTTACATTAAGATAATCTAAGTATAATTTTAAGTAACCTTTTACATATACTTCTCCTGGTAAAATATCAAAATCACCCTCTTCTAAAGCTACTAAATATTTTTTTCTAATTTTTAAATCACTAGATACCTGATTTAAAGTTTTACCCGAATCTAACCTAATTTGCTTAAGCATTGACGACATAATTTACTCAAGTTTTTGTAAGAATATTTCAAATTTCTTATTTGCTAAAATAATTATATTTAAGTCTATAGTTTCTTGAGATTTAATTTCTTTAATAAAATCAAGAAAATTTCTAACTAAGTTATTATTATTATCAATCCATAAATCTAAATCAATAGTTGTTTTAGATTTATTAATTATTTTTATTAATAATCTACGTTGTTTGTCATATAAATCATCTTTTAGCGATTGAATACCGAGGCGTCGCCAAAATGAATCGTTCAATTGCTTATCACAAGCTTTACGTAACCAATCAAGACTAAACATATCGCTTATAGCAAAATAAGCTTTTGCTACCTCTTTATCATTCCCTGAAGTTTGCTTTGTTACATATATAATATCAAATACTGAAATTAAATTGTCAAATGTAGCGATAGTAGCAGCAAATGATTCCTCTACCCCGCTAGTTGTATAATAATTTAATTTTTCTTCAAATCTTATTTTAGTTTCTCCGACTAATAAAGTACCTACCGTTTTTCTTAAGTTTTGTGCAGGAACTCTAAACTCTTCTATAGTTTCACTAATATTAATAGGATGCTTTAAATTTTTAATAAACCACGAAATACCACGACGCATTAATTTCGTTATTTCGGTAAACATATCGATTTTTACATTGTAATCAATATTAGTAGGTAGCTTACTTATCGTTTCCCATATATCATCAAGATCAAAAATTTCACAAATAATGGTATATGACCTTATTATATCACAAAGAGGAGCCCCAATCTCACGCTTTACAATACTAATAAGCGGTCCTCCAAGTTGATTAATTATTTTATTTATAGTAACGGTTTTAATAATCTCATGTTTAAGAGGATGAGATAAAATTTCATTACGAAACTTTTTTTGCATCATTTCAGGAAAATAATCTATAAGATATGCATCAAAATATTTATCATGCGAAAAAGTAGAATTAAGTAACTCATGATAAGCCGACCTTTTACTATATGATAGTAGTAAGCAAAGCTCAGGACGAGTTAGTACTTCACCGCTGATAGCTCTTCTATTCAATTCTTCCGCACTAGGCAAGAATTCATTTTCCCGTTCTAATACTTTTTCTTCTTCTAAAATATCTATAAATTGACTAAGTATATTAACGGTTAAAGTAGGAGATAGTTGCATAATTGTTATTGCTTCGGTTTGCTTATAATTATCAAGCAATACTAACTCTTCAACTTGCTTTGTCATATCATTTAGGAGTTTATTACGTTCTTCTAAAGTAATTTTTCCTGAGGTTACCGCACTACTTAAAGCAATCTTGATATTTACCTCATGATCGGAACAATCAACACCTGCTGAATTATCAATAAAGTCAGCATTTATGCGTCCGCCTTTTTTAGCATATTCAACTCTACCTCTCTGTGATACCCCGACATTACCACCTTCTGCTATAACTTTTGCTCTAATTTCTTCACCGTTACATCTAAGGTTATCATTTGTTTTATCACCGATTTCTAAATTATTTTCCGTTTTAGCTTTGATATAAGTGCCTATTCCGCCATTCCACAATAAATCAACATCTGCTTTTAAAATAGCTTTAATTAATTCTTCCGGTGATAATTCATTATCATTTATATCAAGTGATTTTTTAATTTCCGGTGATAATTTTATTAATTTACTACTACGTTCAAATACTTTGCCTCCTTTAGAAATAAGCTTAGAATCATAATCGGACCAATTAGAACCCTTTAAATTAAATAAACGCAAACGCTCATTAAAACTTGATACAGGATCAGGGGTAGGATCAATAAATATATGTTTATGATTAAAGGCAGCAACTAACTTAATAGCCTCTGATCTTAGCATACCGTTACCGAACACGTCTCCCGACATATCTCCTATACCTACGACGGTAATAGGATCTATTTGGACATCTAACCCTAAAGTTTTAAAGTGATTAGTTACGGAAATCCAAGCTCCTTTAGAGGTAATAGCCATTTTTTTATGATCGTAACCTGCAGAGCCACCGGAAGCAAAAGCATCATCAAGCCAGTAATTATATTCTTTTGCCACACTATTAGCGTAATCCGAAAATGAAGCTGTACCTTTATCGGCAGCAACCACTAAATAAGGATCTTCTTTATCATAAATAATAACGTTTTTCGGATGTACTACTTTACCGTCAACGATATTATCGGTTATGTCTAATAAACCTCTCAGGAAATTCTTATAGCATTCTACCACTTTTTCCATATATTCATCACGAGTAAGCCCTCCCTCAGTAAAATGAATATAAAAGCCGCCTTTAGAGCCGACAGGGACAATAACGGAATTCTTCGTCATCTGTGCTTTCATAAGTCCAAGGACCTCAAGCCTATAATCTTCTGCTCTATCCGACCATCTAAGTCCTCCGCGTGATACGGGACCGCCTCTTAAATGAACAGCCTCAAAATCCTTAGAGTAAACAAATGCTTCGGCAAACGGAACAGGTTTAGGTAAACCAGGTACTTTTGAAGAATCAAACTTAAATGAAAAAACATGTTTATGCGGTTGATAGTAATTTGTTCTAGTAATAGCATTAATTATACCAAGCATACTACGTAGTACTTTATCTTCACTACTCATCTCAACGGTTACTAAGTAATTATTCAGTTTATCTTGAATTACATCACAATTATTATCAGGATGTTTAGGATTAAATTTTATATCAAACAGATTTACCAACATTTTTGTATATTCGGGATGTTTAAGTAGTGTTAACTGTACATAACCTTTGCCGTAACTAAATCCCGTTTGATGTAAATATCTTGTTAAAGCTTTGACGAGTTTAACTTGCTTCCAATTAAAACCGGCCAGCACTATCAATTTACTTAAAGAATCATTAGCAAGCATCCCAAGTGCCATTTGATCTAAAGCTTCTTCAACATTTATTTTTAATTCGGTAATATTATCCTTTACCGGTATGATAGAGGTTAAGATAAAATTATATATCCAGCTTTCTTTAATTTCGAGAGCCTCTTTAATTGCAAAAGTTTGTTCATCAATTGCTTTAAAACCTAAATTTTCGATTGGCGGCAATATGTTAGAAAGGGCAAGTTTTACTTTTGGACTATATATTTTTAAGTAAAATTCCGTTTCATTTACAGAAACTAGATTAAACATACATTCTTGTGACTTGCTTGCTTCCATTAAATATTCAATATCTATTAAAGCTATTTCCGGAGAAAATTTTTGTCTATAATCTGCTGGAAAAACATTATCAAAAAGCTTTAAATTAATACCTGCTTGATATTCACTGAATTTTTTAGAAAGCTTAAAATAAAAATCTTCACTCCAACGTGTAGAGATACGATCTAAATCTTGCTGTATTATTTCTGCTTCAAAATTTATTTTATGTTCCCCTTGTGCTTCAAGCGTTACAAAAAGATAAGAAAAATTACCGACTACTTCGGTTATATAGTTGGATAAAATTTTACTACCGAATTTTCCCGCTAAATAACAATCTATCATATTATGTATTTCAGCCGTTAAACGTTCTCGTGGCAGAAAAATTATGATATTAAGAAAAGAACTCGACCAATCATATTGAATAAATAATTTAAGCTTCTTACTCATCATACTTGAGAGCATATGTAAACACATACAATATAAATCGCCTTGATCAATTTGTATTAAAGCTTCTCTCGGTAACGACTCCATTAAAATTCTTAACTTATCGGCATTATAACCGGATAATGCAAAACCGGCTTTCTCAATTACAAAATTAAATTTTTGTCGTAGGATTGGAATATCACTTATTGAATGGTAATACATATTTGAATTATATATGCCGAAAATTATACTTCCCGAAATATATTCACCCGAAGAGTTAAATTTTTTCACTAAGATATAGTCGATTAAATTATCTGAATGGATAAGCGACGCACTATTTATTTTACCGAGTATTATTAATTGATTTTGATATAAAGGATTAGCAGAACATTTTATAATATCATCAATCTCGTCTTTTACTTCTTGCCATATTTTTGCTGCTCCTATTTCATTACTTAATTTTAAAGATTTTACCTCAAAATCAAGAGTCCCTAATAAAACCAAATTATCGTTTTGTAACCAATTTAAGAATTCTTTAGCCTCTTCAAAATTTAATTTATCATTATCAATTATATTTTTAGATAAACCTTGTAATTTTGTAAGTAATTGCGGTAAATGGCTATAGCTTTGCTCTAACTCTTCTAATCTTTCATTTATAGCTTCAGTTAAAAATGTAGTAGTTTTATCGTCAAAATTTCCTAAAATGGTTAAATGCAGTATCGATTCTGATTTTTCATCCGACACAGAATTTTCTAATATTTTTTCTAATTCTCCTTTACTATTTCGGACGCAGTTTATTACCGGATGGAGTAAAAACTTAGTTTGCAAATTCATATTTTTAAGCAGACATATAATAAAATCAACAATATGCGGTTTATTATCAAGTAATATCAAGACATTTATTGCCGGATCATTTTCTATAACCGTCTTTGTTATTGCTATTTTTCTTGCTCTTTCTCCCCTTTGCTTAAAAAACTTAAAGGCTTCATCTGCAAAATTTTGAAATAGTTTTTCTCTATTCTCAAAATCATAATCTATCGGAATATAATTTAAAAACTTTTGAACAAAATCTATATATATGGAACTTGACTCACGTTCCTTGCTAAGTTCTAGAATTTTAGTTTTATAATTCGGGATTTGACAATTTAAACGACTAAAATTTAAAGAGGTTGTTTTTGGGGTCATAATTTTCTCAAGAATAATATTATATGCTATCATGTACTATGATATGTTATTATATTATATATTATTTAATAAACAAAAGTGTATAAAATAAATGGAAACGATATTTGCACAAAGCTCTGCATTCGGTAAAGCAGGCGTAGCGGTTTTTAGGATTTCTGGTCCTAAAAGTTTAGAAGTTTTACAGCTACTTACCCGTAGAGCGGACTTTAAACCACGTATCATGTATTATCAACAAATTACAGTTCCTGAAACTAAGGAGCTAATTGATAATGCTATGGTTGTTTATTTTAAGTCGCCTAATAGCTTTACCGGTGAAGACGTAGTTGAGATTCATACGCACGGCAGTAAAGCTATCTCCATAATGCTTATTAACGCATTGTTAAATATAGCTGATATTCGTTTAGCAGAAGCAGGAGAATTTACCAAAAGAGCTTTTTTAAACAATAAGTTTGATTTAACGGCAGCAGAAGGGATAGCCGATTTAATTAATGCTGAAACTATTATGCAGCATAGGCAAGCAATTAGACAGGCAAGCGGTGGGCTTGAAGAATTATATAATAACTGGCGTAGCAAGCTTTTAAAAATTATCTCTCTGCTTGAAGCTTATATAGATTTCCCTGATGAAAATATACCGGATAGCGTTCTTAATGACGTTAACAACACTCATAAAAATCTTGTAAATGAAATATCTAATTATCTTAACGATAATAGACGAGGAGAACTACTAAATAGCGGTCTTAAGCTTTCAATTATCGGTCCACCGAATGCAGGTAAGTCTAGCTTATTGAATTTTTTAATGCAGAGAGATATAGCAATTGTCTCAAATATTGCAGGAACTACTAGAGATATAATTGAGGGGCATTTAGACATTGGCGGCTATCCTATTATTTTACAGGATACAGCAGGTATAAGAGAAGAAAGTAGTGACATTATAGAGCAAGAAGGTATAAAAAGAGCTATTAATTCGGCTAAAACAGCAGATATTAAAATTATTATGTTTGATACCGAAAAATTAGATTCCTCTATAAATGAAGATATTACAGGTTTAATTGATGAAAATACTATTGTAATAATTAATAAAATCGATTTAATTGAACCTAGTAAAATCTTTTCTATTGAAAATAAATATAAATGCTTAAGAGTTTCAGTAAAAAATAATATTGCTCTTTCAAGTATATTAAAAAATATCGAAAATATTGCCGAAAATATGGCTGGTTTTACCGAAACCCCTTACATAACAAATCAACGTCATCGTCATTATTTAAAACAAGCTCTCTCACATTTAACGGCTTTTAGCTTAGATAATGATTTAGTTCTAGCAACTGAAGATATTAGAATGACGGCACGCTGCATTGGTGCTATTACGGGCGTTATTAACGTAGAAGAAATACTAGGCGAGATCTTTAAAAATTTCTGTATAGGGAAATGATTTTACCGCTGTCACATGGATATAAATATCGTCATTGCGAGCAGGTCTTGTTGTGTGGATACCCGAAACCGTCATTGCGAAGAGCGAAGCGACGCGGCAATCCAGAAAAATAATTAAAAAAATTCTGATATACAGAATTTTTTACTAGATTGCTTCGTCGAATTACTGCGTAATTCTTCTCGCAATGACGAGATTTGTATCCCTAACCCATCTCAAACCCTTTCTCTATATATTAATTTATTTTAACTTTATCTTGACAAAAACATTAATATACTCTAGAAATCACGTTTTATGGTTTTATTAATTAAATTAAAGGAGTAATAATTATGGCACCTGTATTAAATATAAATTTTAAATGCGTTATGCCTATATTTGGAAATGAAATGGTAAGTAGTTTACCGGGTAATGTAAGCCACATCATTCATAAATTAAGCGGTACTATATTTTCATCAGTATATAGTACTGTTGAAGGAGCTTTTAAAAAAGGTTATATGGTGAATAATGCACAGTGTAATTGGAAAAACATTGAACAATCTTTCAGTGAGTCCCCAAATGATTTTTCAATACTACACCAAGAGTGCAATAATGGTTTAAATACTCCAATAAATAACATTTTTACCGATGCAGAAAGTAATCCGCATATACTTTTACAACAAACCGTAACACCTCATCAAAACGGTACGGCTAATATTCTTGGTCAGCTCTATAAAGTAACGAATGATTATATGTTCTCGCAAGGCGATATTACCGAAACTAACGGAGCTGATTTCTTAGGTTTAGATAAATGCACTAAGGAAAATGCTATAAGCGCTTTACAAAACTACAATACCTATAAGAAACATCTAACATCTATCGAAACGCTTACTAATATTCTTCAGGATACTCTAAATCATTTAGGCATATCTCAGGATAATGCTCAAGAAGTAGGGGTAAAAATTTTTGATGTATTAAATATACCCGTTAAATTCACTA